>NZ_NWQG01000216.1:0-11978 GCF_002529485.1 Mesorhizobium sanjuanii | reverse complement strand
GGTGTAGCCTTTGCTTTTCTGGTCGCGCGAGGCCCAGATCATCGTCTCATGCGCGTTCTGAAAGCGGCGGCCGCGAAAATTCGGCATCGGATTGGTCTTGCGCCAGACGACATCGTTGAGGATCCAGAAGCCGAGATCCTGCATCTTGGCGCCGACCCGAAAAATATTGTGATAGGAGCCGATGACCCAGATGGTGCCATTGGGCTTCAGCACGCGGCGCGCCGCCAGCAGCCAGGCGCGGGTGAAGGCGTCGTAGGCCTCGAAGCTCTCGAACTGGTCCCAGTCGTCGTCGACGGCATCGACCTTGGACTGGTCGGGCCGGTGCAGATCGCCGTCAAGCTGCAGATTGTAGGGCGGATCGGCGAAGATCACGTCGATGGATTTTTCGGGCAGCCGGTCGAGCGCTGCGACGCAGTCGCCTTTCAGGATCGTATCCAGCCACTCGGATTGCTGAGGAGCGTGGGAAAGCTCGTCGAGAAGACGCACGGCTGACATTGTTACACCCAAGGCACGCGTTACTGTTTACTGCCTGTTATGGTTACCGATCAGCGTAAATATTCGGTGAAGGCCTGAGGTGCTGACCCGGCAATTTGCGAAGGCCGGCCCGTTGGTGTATGCCCGCGCCGCCCGGGCTTGCTCGGGTCAACGCCCGCCCTCCCGCCTCCGGATCGCCATGCCACAGCCAGATCTTGTCATCTTCGATTGCGACGGCGTGCTCGTCGATTCCGAAATCATCGCCGCGCGCATCGAGGCCGAACTGCTGACCTTGGCCGGGTATGAGATATCGGCCGAGGAGATTGGCGAAACCTATGCCGGGCTGACCTTCAAGGACATCATGATGCGGGTCGAGGAAAAATCGCGCATCCCGTTCCAGGCCTCGCTGATCGACCGCGCCGAAGAGCTGGTCGACCGCAAATTGCGCAGCGACGTTCGCGCCATCGACGGCGTGCGCGAGGCGGTCGCCGCGGTGACGGTGCCGCGCTGCATCTGTTCGAATTCACGCTCCGAGCGGATCGAGTTCATGCTGGAGAAGGTGCATTTGCTGCCGTTCTTCGCCGGCCGGATTTTTTCGGCGATGGAAACACCGACCGGGAAAACCAAGCCGGCGCCCGACGTGTTCCTCTATGCCGCGCAAAAACTCAAGGCCGATCCGCAAAACACCTTCGTCATCGAGGATTCAGTGCATGGCGTGACCGGTGCCAGGACGGCGGGGATGCGCGTGATCGGCTTCACGGGAGCGAGCCACAGCTATCCCGGCCATGCCGATGCGCTGACCGAGGCCGGCGCCGAAACCGTCATTCGCCGCTGGGCGGAGCTGAAAAGCGTCATCGCCGCCCTGTCGGAATGGTCGGCGGATGCGTAAGGCATGCGCCTCCATCTGGAGGCGCGGTTCCAAGCGCCGCTATTCGGCCGCGGCAACCTTTTTCTTGTCGCCCTTCTTCGGCGCGCCTTCATCATAGCCGGCAAACGCCTGATAGTCCTTCGCGGTGGGCTCGGGAACGACGACGCTGGAATCGGTGAAGATGAATTGGGTAGCGGTCGAAGGGTCGGTAACCTGGATCTGATATTGGTGAAGCTGCGAGTAGAGCACGTCTGAACCATGCATCACGGCTACACGGATCGGCATGGTGATCGTACCGGGCTTGAACATCGGACCCGGCACGACCTTGCCGGCGATCCCGATCTTCATCGACAACTGGCCGTCGGCGCGGCTGCAGTCGCGGGTGACGTCCGTGATCGAGGCCTGGTAGATGATCTTGGTCGGATCCTTCTGCGGATCAACGAGAGTACCGTCCGGCGCCGTCTGGTCGGTCTGTGCCGCGTCAGCGGCGGGCTCGGCTTTCTTCTTGGGCTTCGGGCCGCTCTTGGCATAGGTGTTGAAGAAAGCGGTACCGTCGCGCAGCGTCACTTTCGGGCAGTAGGCCAGCAATTGGCTTCTGAGAACCTGTGGGTCCGGAGGCGGCGGTGGCGACGTGTCCTTCTTGCCGAAGCCAAGGATGCCATTGTCGCTCGATTGGCAGCCGGCGGCGGCAAGCATAAAGCCGGTGAGCGCCAGACCCGCGACAAAACGATGATAAAATGGGCGACCGTTGAACGAACAAAACGCCATGAACTACTCTTCCCTCTCGCAAAGCGGGTGACGTATATCAACCGCGCGGCAAAAATGCGACTGAGCCAGCGCAGAAATTAACCACTTTGCCGGGATGGAACCGCCCGGCGGCAATGGACATGTGACGATGCAATATGTGAGTACCCGCGGTGAAGCGCCCGTGCTTGGTTTTTCCGACGCGGTGATGGCGGGACTGGCGCGCGACGGCGGGCTTTATCTGCCCAGCGCCTGGCCGCATCTTTCGGCAGCCGAAATCCGTGCCATGCGCGGCCTTGCCTATCCCGATCTCGCCATTCGCGTGCTGGCGCCGTTTCTGGGCGGCGAGATCGCTATGCCGGTGTTCGAACGGCTGGTGCGCGAGGCCTATGCGACCTTCCGTCACGAGGCCGTCTGCCCGCTGGTGCAGACCGGTCCGAACACATTCGTCCTGGAGCTCTTCCATGGCCCGACGCTGGCTTTCAAGGACGTGGCCATGCAGCTTCTCGCCCGGCTGATGGACCATGTGCTGGCCGAACGCGACCAGCGCGCAACTATCGTCGGAGCCACCTCAGGCGACACCGGCGGGGCTGCAATCGATGCCTTTGCCGGGCGCGCCCGCACCGACATCTTCGTCCTGTTCCCGCACGGCAAGGTCTCGCCGGTGCAGCAGCGGCAGATGACGACATCGACCGCCGCAAACGTCCACGCACTGGCGATCGAAGGCAATTTCGACGATTGCCAGGGCCTGGTTAAGGACATGTTCAACGATCACGGCTTTCGCGACCGGGTGTCGCTGTCCGGCGTCAATTCGATCAACTGGGCCCGCATCATGGCCCAGATCGTCTATTATTTCTCGTCGGCGCTGTCGCTAGGCGCGCCCGACCGGCCTATCTCCTTCACGGTGCCGACCGGCAATTTCGGCGACATCTTCGCCGGTTACGCCGCCAAGAAGATGGGCCTGCCGATCGAGCGGCTGATCATCGCGACCAACGACAACGACATTCTGGCGCGCACGCTGTCGAGCGGCGAATACCGCACGAAAGGCGTCTTTTCGACGACGTCGCCGTCGATGGACATCCAGGTGTCGTCGAATTTCGAACGCCTGCTGTTCGAAGCGGCCGGCCGCGATGCCTCGACCGTGCGGCGCTACATGAGCGGGCTGAAACAGTCCGGCGCCTTCACTATCGAAGCGGCGGAGATCGCCAGGATCCGCGCCGAATTCGACGCCGGCCGTTCGACGATGGACGAAGTCGCCGCCACGATCCGCTCGACGCTGGCAGCCAGCAACTACCTGCTCGACCCGCACACCGCCGCGGCCATGCATATTGCCGCCGCAAACACCGCCAACGCCGTGCCGATGGTGGTGCTGGGCACCGCCCATCCGGCGAAGTTTCCAGCCGCCGTCGAAGACGCCTGCGGCGTGTCTCCGGCCCTGCCCGCATGGCTAGGCGGGTTGATGACATCAGAGGAAAAATACACGGTACTTCCATCCGACCTGAAAATGGTGGAAGATTACGTTAGCCACCACACGCGGGCGGCAAGTTAGGGAGTACCAGCTATATGGGTGTTGAGGTAAGCCGTCTGTCGAACGGCCTGACAGTCGCCACCGAAACCCTTCCAAGTCTCGAATCCGTCGCCCTGGGTGCCTGGGTCAAATCAGGCGCCCGCAATGAGCGTGACGAAGAGCACGGAATGGCCCACCTGCTTGAACACATGGCGTTCAAGGGAACCAGTCGGCGAAGCGCTTTCGAGATCGCTTCGGAAATCGAGGATGTCGGCGGCGAGATCAATGCCGCCACCAGCGTCGAGACGACGTCCTATTATGCAAGGGTGCTGAGCGACGACGTGCCGTTGGCCGTCGACATCCTCGCCGACATCCTCCAGGAGTCCGAGTTCGACCCGCAGGAGCTGGAACGCGAGCAGCATGTGATCCTGCAGGAGATCGGCGCCGCGCACGACACGCCCGACGACATCGTCTTCGATCGCTTCACCGAGACGGCCTTCCGCCACCAGACGATCGGCCGCTCCATCCTCGGCACGCCGGACACCGTCAAATCCTTCACGTCGAAGCAGCTGCACAAATTCATCGAACGGCAATATGCCGCCGAGCGCATGGTGGTCGTAGCTGCCGGTGACATCAAGCACGACAATTTCGTGCGTGAGGTCGAAAGACATCTCGGCGGCTTCCGCGCCAAGGCCGAAGGCAACATTCCGCAATATGCGCAATATGTCGGCGGTGATTTCCGCGAGGACCGCGACCTGATGGACGCCCAGATCGTCCTCGGATTCGAAGGCCGCGCCTACCATGTGCGCGACTTCTACGCCTCGCAGGTTCTGTCGATGATCCTTGGCGGCGGCATGTCGTCGCGCCTTTTCCAGGAAGTCCGCGAAAAGCGCGGCCTGTGCTATTCGGTCTATGCCTTCCATTGGGGCTTTTCCGACACCGGCATATTCGGCGTCCATGCTGCCACCGGGCAGAGCGACATCGCCGAACTGGTGCCCGTCGTCATCGACGAGCTGCAGAAGGCCGGCGAGAACATCCTGCAGGAAGAACTCGACCGGGCGCGCGCCCAGTACCGCGCCGGACTGATCATGTCGGCGGAAAGCCCGGCCAGCCGCGCCTCGCAGATCGCCCGGCAATTGCTGCTGTTCGGCCGGCCGATCGCCAAGGAAGAGCTGATGGAGCGGCTGTCGGCATTGACGATCAATCGGCTGACGGACCTGTCGTCGCGGCTGTTCTCGACCAAACCGACGCTGACCGCTGTTGGACCGGTGGGTACGCTCGCCCCCTATGAAGCGATCCTCGACTCGCTTTCGGGCACGCAGACCACGGCCCGCAAGCTCGCCGTCTAGCCTGTCCAAGCGCCCGTGTTCGCGCTCCCTTTCTTTCGCCGTGACCTGCCGGCGCTGAAGGGCGACCGGGTTACGCTGCGCGTGCCGCTGACCAACGACTATCGCGAATGGTCGGCGCTGCGCGGAGAAAGCCGCGCCTTCCTGGAACCGTGGGAGCCGCGATGGACCCCCGACGAGCTCGACCGCGCTTCATGGCGCCACCGCATCGGCCGCTACCGCGAGGACTATGCGCAAGGAACGGCGATCGCCTTCTTCATCTTCGAGAAAGGCAGCGGCAAGCTTGCCGGTGGCATCACGCTGGGCAACATTCGCCACGGCGTCGCGCAAAGCGGCCATATCGGCTACTGGATCGGCGAACGCTATAGCGGCCTCGGCCTGATGACCGACGCGGTCAAGGTCGTCTCGCACTTCGCCTTCGATACGCTGAGGTTGCACCGGATCGAAGCTGCCTGTATTCCCGACAACGCCCGGTCGATCCGCGTGCTTGAAAAAGCCGGATTCCGGCGCGAAGGACTTCTGCGATCCTACCTCAGGATCAACGGCATCTGGCAGGACCACTACCTCTACGCCCGGATCGCGGACGATCCGCCTGGCGCAGGAACGAAGGACTGATTTTGACGAATTTCCTGCGAATCAGGTCGCTGTTCGCCTTTGTCCTGGCAGCGA
This sequence comes from Mesorhizobium sanjuanii, assembly GCF_002529485.1. Lineage (NCBI taxonomy): Bacteria > Pseudomonadati > Pseudomonadota > Alphaproteobacteria > Hyphomicrobiales > Phyllobacteriaceae > Mesorhizobium > Mesorhizobium sanjuanii. The sequence goes on along the minus strand of NZ_NWQG01000216.1, from coordinate 6,370 downwards.
TCATCATGCTTGGAGCGGCGTCCTCGTCCTTTGCCGTCGAACCGATCAAGATCGCCCGCGACGATGTGGCGCTCGATCTGTCGGGCGCCGTCGAAATCTACCGGAACCAGGGCGAGAACTTCCAGGTGTCGACCGCGCCCGGGCCTGACGGCATCGTGCGGCGCATCGAGGTCGAGGCCAATGACGCGCGCTCGACCGGCGACTGGGCGGTGTTCGCGCTGGCCAACACCACCGATCAGCAGCTCGACCGGCTGATCGTCGCACCGCATTTCCGGCTGGTGAATTCCGGCATCTTCTGGCCGGATCTCGGCTCGACCCGCATTGCCGCGATCACACCGAGCGAAGGCTTCGCGCTCGACCGCCAGACCAGCCCCGACGCCGATGTGTTCCGGGTGACGCTGAACCCCGGAACGGTGGTCACCTTCATCGCCGAGCTTGCCTCGCCCAAGCTGCCGCAGGTCTACCTCTGGGATCCGGAATCCTACAAGGATTCGGTCAATTCCTACACGCTGTTTCGCGGCATCGTCATCGGCATTGCCGGCCTGCTGGCGCTGTTCCTGACCATTCTGTTCGTCGTCAAGGGAACCTCGATGTTTCCGGCGACGGCGGCGCTCGCCTGGGCAGTGCTCGCCTATATCTGCGTCGATTTCGGCTTCCTCAACAAGATCATAGAGATATCGCCCGGCAATGAGCAGATGTGGCGGGCCGGAACGGAGGTGGCGCTGGCGGCGACCTTCGTGGTGTTCCTGTTCGCCTATCTCAACCTCAACCGCTGGCATGGCCATTTCAGCTATGGCGCTCTGGTCTGGATCCTGGGGCTGGTGCTGATCGCGGGCGTCGCCATCGTCGATCCGGCGGTCGCCGCCGGCATTGCCAGGATTTCCTTCGCCGCCACCGCGCTGACCGGGCTCGGCCTGATCATCTTCCTCGGCATACGCGGCTATGACCGCGCGATCATGCTGGTGCCGAGTTGGGTCATGGTGCTGCTGTGGCTGTGCGGGTCATGGATGGCGATCACCGGCATGCTCGACAACGACATCGCCCAGCCGGCGCTGGGCGGCGGGCTGATCCTGATCATCCTCTTGATCGGTTTCACCGTCATGCAGCATGCCTTTGCCGGCGGCGCGCTGCATCAGGGCCTGTTCTCGGATCTCGAACGCCAGGCGCTGGCCGTCGCCGGATCCGGCGACACTGTGTGGGACTGGGACGTGCTGCGCGATCGCGTCGTCACCAAGCCGGATGTCAGCATCCAGCTCGGGCTCGCGCCCAACAGCCTCGGCGGTGCTGCCCGCAACTGGCTGCCGGTGCTGCATGCCGACGACCGCGACACTTTCCGCACCACGCTCGACGTGGTGCTCGAACACCGCCGCGGCCGCGTGGCACAGAATTTCCGCCTGCGCGGCGCCGACGGGCACTATCACTGGTTCTCGCTTAGGGCGCGCCCGGTGATCGGATCGGACGGCGAGGTCATCCGCTGCGTCGGCACGATGGTCGACGTGACCGAGCAGAAGAAATCCGAGGAACGGCTGCTGCACGACGCCGTGCACGACAATCTGACCGGCCTGCCGAACCGCGAGCTGTACATGAACCGGCTAGAGGCGATCATCTCGATCGCCCGCACGGAAGACAAGGTGCGCCCCACCGTCTTCGTCATCGACATCGACCGCTTCAAGCAGGTCAACGACGGGCTCGGCATCTCGGCCGGCGACACCATCCTGCTGACGATCGCGCGCCGGCTGCACCGGCTGCTCAAGCCGAAGGATTCGCTGTCGCGCTTTGCCGGAGACCAGTTCGCGCTGATGCTGTTGTCGGAGCAGGACCCTGCCCGCATCGCGGCCGTGGCGGACGCCATCAAGCATGCGATCAACAACCCGATCACCTTCGCCAAGCGCGAGATCGTGCTGACCGCTTCGATCGGGCTGATCACCTGGACCTCGGCGCAGACGTCTGCCGAGGACATGGTCAAGGACGCCGAGCTTGCCATGCATCAGGCCAAGCGCTTCGGCGGCGACAGGATCGAGCCTTTCCGCCCGGCCTTCCGCACCGTCGGCACCGACCGCTTGCAGCTCGAATCCGATCTGCGCCGCGCCATCGAACGGCGCGAATTCACGCTCGCCTACCAGCCGATCGTGCGGCTGGAAGACGGCAGCGTTGCCGGGTTCGAAGCGTTATTGCGCTGGGACCATCCGCGCCGCGGCATGATCCCGCCGGCGGATTTCATCCCAGTCGCCGAAAGCTGCGGCCTGATCGTACAGCTTGGCCTGTTCGCCATGCAGCAGGCGGCCGAAGACCTCGCGGCATGGCAGAAGCAGATCGGCGACGCGCCGCTGTCGGTTTCGGTCAATCTGTCCAGCCGTCAGCTCATCCGCCGCGACCTGGTCAGCGACGTCCGTTCGGTGATCGCGCGCGCCAATCTGAAGCCACGCTGCTTCCGCCTCGAACTCACCGAATCGCTGGTGATGGACAATCCCGAACAGTCAGCCCATGTGCTGACCAAGCTGAAGCAGCTTGGCATCGGCCTGTCGCTTGACGATTTCGGCACCGGCTATTCATCGCTGGCCTATCTGACGCGCTTTCCCTTCGACACGATCAAGATCGACAAGAGCTTCGTCGACGACACGACGCCGAAGCGCGCGGTGCTGCTCAAATCGATGGTCAGCATGGCGCATGACCTCGGCCTCTCGGTTGTGGCCGAGGGCATCTCGGATGAAAGCGATGCGCTCGAACTGCGGCAGATGGGCTGCGAATATGTGCAGAGCTTCATGTTCGGCGCGCCGATGCCCGGCGACCAGGTGCTGAAGACGCTGAAGGAACAGTATCCGCTCACTCAGGCGTGATTAAGATTCAGGACGAGACTCAGGCGCAACCGACTGCCACGCTGAGATGCGCCAGTTGAAGTTGAATCGGCTCGACCGATGCCCGGAAGCGGGGGAGCCCGTATTTGCGTTCCGATATATCCGTCGGCCTGCGAAGCGGGAGACATTGGTCGCTCTCGAATGCCGGCCCATTGTCGTGTGTTGCGCCGGCAGCTTCACGACCGGGCCCAACACCGACCAACTCTACCCATACAGAGCGATGCCTGATTCGATAGTCCGCTTCGATATTTCTCAGTGCGCGACCCGCTCAGGCTCGACCTTGAAATGCACGGCCTCGCGACGGTTGAGTTCACGCAGGACCGCCGAGAGGTTGGCAAGCCGAGGATTTCCGCGCGGCCCGAACATCCGCATCAGATTTTTCGGATCAATCGAGACGGCCTCACCCAAGCTATCGAAGCCAACAGTGGCGTTGATATAATCCCGGATCAGCGCCTTGCCGGTGTCGGCCTCGCCAGCGGCAAAGGCTTCAACCGCCTCGCCGAGAAGCGCTGCCCTAAACTCCGGATCGCGCTCGGCACGCGCCTTCACGGTCTCCTTGAAACTGCGCGACAGTGCCATTGCCTTCACTCCTTCGCTTTCTTGCGCCGCTTGTAGGCTGTCCAACGATCATGGGCCTGGGCGATGTCTGCCTGCTGGCGGCTTTTCGTTCCACCCGCCAGCAGGATGATCAGCTTCGTGCGATCGAATGCCAGGTAGATTCGAATGCCCGGCCCCCAGTCGATCCGCCATTCCGACACACCCTGCCCGACCGGCTTCAAACCGGATTGGCTGCCGACGCTGAGACGAACGATAGCAGTCGTGACTTTGGCGGCATGCGCCGCCGGGAGCTTATCGAACCATTCCTCGAACGGGCTATTTCCCCGCTCATCCTCATAGACCTTGACTTCGATCATATAGTGTCATATACGACACCTTCAAGTTTGACGCAATGCTCAGGTGACATAATTTCCGCCCAAGGGGCGGCTGTCGTGTCGGGCACCAGGCGTCAGGTTTTCACGGCTAGGCGTGACCGGCGGCCACGCTGAGATGCGCCAGGTCGATGCCGATCGAGGCGAGGATTCGGTCGTATTTGCGCTCGATGTCGGTGTCGAACAGAAGCTCGGCACTTGCCGGGCAGGTCAGCCAGCCGTTCTCGGCGATCTCGCTTTCCAATTGTCCGGCACCCCAGCCCGAATAACCGAGCGCCATCAGCGCGTGCCGTGGCCCGCGGCCCGACGAGATCGCGCGCAATATGTCGACGGTTGCGGTCAGGCAAATGTCGTCGGAGACGGTCAGCGAGGATTCCACCCGGTAGTCGCCCGAATGCAGGACGAAGCCCCGGCTGCGATCCACCGGGCCGCCATTGCGCACGACGAAATCGCGAGCCTGCGCCGGCAGGCGGATCGCCTCCTGCTCGTTCATGATGCCGAGCTGCACGAGCAGGTCCGGAAACAGCATCTGCTGGGTCTGGTTGATGATGAGGCCCATCGCGCCTTCATCGCTGTGCGCGCAGATGTAGATGACTGAGCGCGTGAAACGATCGTCCTTCATGCCGGGCATGGCAATCAGGAACTGGTCGTCGAGGAAGCCGCGTGCGGCAGCCGTCTTCTTGTGGCGCAACAAGTCCATGGGAGGGAGGGTAACGCGTTTCCGCACCGCCGAAAAGATGCGCAGCGCGCGATTTGGCCAAAGCTCTCTGACCGAGGTCACGCAAATATGATACCAGCGACGCCATGAAATCATTGCACAGCCATCAACTGACGCTCAAATCAGCGCCATGCAACGCTTGAAAGTCCTGCTGCTCGGCGCCGCTGTTGGATTGGGAACAGGTCTTCCCGCGGCCGCCTCCTCGTCGATATGGTACAATAGCGAAGGCGGCAAGGTGCGGCTGGTGACGAGCGGCAAGCCCGACGAAGCCGGCCGCCTCCACGGCGTGCTCGATATCGCGCTCAAGCCCGGCTGGAAGACCTACTGGCGCGATCCGGGCGACGCCGGCGTGCCGCCGCAACTCGATATCTCGGCCAGCACCAATATCACTGATGCGACATTTTCGTTTCCGCCGCCCCAGCGCCACGGCGACGGCTACGGCAAATGGGCCGGCTACGACCATCCGGTCTCGTTGCCGGTGACCTTCACCCTGTCGGCGCCGAACCAGCCGGCTGTCATCGATGCCGATATTTTTCTCGGCATCTGCGAGACGATCTGCATTCCGGTGCAGACGCGGCTAACCGTCGACCCCGGCTCGGATCCGGACAATGCCGAGGATACCGCGCTGGTGAAGGCGGCCCTTGCGACGCTGCCCACCCCCGCAGGGCCCGATTTCGGCATCAAAATCCTGCCGGGCGACCATGAGACGCTGATCGTCGAGGCGAGCTTTCCGGGCGATCCGGAGGCGGTGGATTTCTTCGTCGCCGGTGAGCGGGATTACATGTTCGGCGCTCCTGCCCGCAGCGAAAAGGACGGTAAGCTGGTGTTTACCGTGCCGATCCTCGACCGGCCGTCGACGACGCCGACGGATGGCGGTCTCTACTATACGCTGACCAGCGCCGATGGCGCCGTCGACGGACTGCTGCCGTTCCCCTGATAGGTTTGACGCATGTCGTTTTCCCAAAACCGCTACACACTTTTGGGCGACGTGCACTGGTTCCCTTTATGCATGTCGTTTCCCCAAAACCGCTACGCACTTTTGGGCGACATGCAATGATGCTGGCCGCTCGGATGCCGGCCGCTGGCCAGTTGCAGGAATAGGCCTGGTCCGCTATCGCAAGCACACCTTCTTCCCATCCTTCCCAAGCGAGAGATTCAATGACCATTTCCATTGGCGACAAGCTGCCCGAAGCGACCTTCAAGACGATGACCGCCGATGGCGCCAAGGCGATCACGACGGCTGAGATTTTCTCGCGAAAGAAGGTGGTGCTGTTCGCCGTTCCCGGCGCTTTCACGCCGACCTGCAGCAACAACCATCTGCCAGGCTATCTCGACAATTACGACGCCATCCTGGCGCGCGGTGTCGACACGATCGCGGTCGTTGCCGTCAACGACGTTCACGTCATGGGCGCCTGGGCCCGCTTCAGCGGCGGCGAAGGCAAGATCCTCTATCTGGCCGACGGCAATGGCGATTTCGCCAAGGCGATCGGGCTTGACGCCGACCTTTCCGGCGGCGGCATGGGGCTGCGCTCGAAGCGTTTTTCGATGATCGTCGACGATGGCAAGGTTATCGCTCTCAATGTCGAGACAAAGCCTGGCGTCGACGAGTCCGGTGCGGCTCACATTCTCGGACAACTTTAGCCTGGCGATTGCCTGCTTGGGGGACTTCAATGACGTTTGACATCTTCTGGCGCGCTGTGGCGATCGGCATCGGCGCCACCGTGCTGATGGATATCTGGGCGATTTTTCTCAATTTGGCGTTTGCCCAACCGCGACCGAGCTGGGGGCTGGTCGGCCGCTGGGTCTGGCACCTGCGTGAGAAGGTCTTTCATGACGATATCGGCAAGGCCGCGCCCTATGCGCATGAA
>NZ_NWQG01000215.1:0-1030 GCF_002529485.1 Mesorhizobium sanjuanii | reverse complement strand
CGACGCACGATGTTGATGCCGGCGGCCTGGTCGGAGTTGACGCCGACGGCGTTGATGGTCAGCGACGCGCGCAGCAGGGCAACGCCGCCGCCGGCAACGATGCCTTCTTCCACGGCCGCGCGGGTCGCGTTGAGGGCGTCATCGACGCGGTCCTTCTTTTCCTTGACTTCGACTTCCGTCGCGCCGCCGACGCGGATGACGGCAACGCCGCCCGCGAGCTTGGCGAGACGCTCCTGCAGCTTCTCCTTGTCGTAGTCCGAGGTGGTCTCCTCGATCTGCTGCTTGATCTGGGCGACGCGGCCCTGGATCTCTTCCTTCTTGCCGGCGCCGTCGACGATGGTGGTGTTTTCCTTGGAGATCGACACCTTCTTGGCGCGGCCGAGCATGTTGAGGCCGACGTTCTCGAGCTTGATGCCGAGGTCTTCCGAGATGACCTGGCCACCAGTGAGGATGGCGATGTCTTCCAGCATGGCCTTGCGGCGATCACCGAAGCCCGGCGCCTTGACGGCGGCGATCTTCAGGCCGCCACGCAGCTTGTTGACGACGAGCGTGGCCAGAGCCTCGCCTTCGACGTCTTCCGAGATGATGACCAGCGGCTTCGAGGTCTGCACGACAGCCTCAAGGATCGGCAGCATGGCCTGCAGGTTGGAGAGCTTCTTCTCGTGGAGAAGGATGTAGGCGTCTTCCAGATCGGCGACCATCTTGTCGGCGTTGGTGACGAAGTAGGGCGAGAGATAGCCGCGATCGAACTGCATGCCTTCGACGACTTCGAGTTCGGTCTCGGCGGTCTTGGCTTCCTCGACCGTGATGACACCCTCATTGCCGACCTTCTGCATCGCTTCCGCGATCATGGCGCCGACCGACTCGTCGCCGTTGCCGGCGATCGTGCCGACCTGGGCAACCTCTTCCGAGGTCTTGATCTTCTTGGCGTTCTTGATCAGCGTCGCGACGACGTCGGTGACGGCGAGGTCGATGCCGCGCTTCAGGTCCATCGGGTTCATGCCGGCGGCAACCGCCTTGTGGCCTTCCT
>NZ_NWQG01000214.1:0-24095 GCF_002529485.1 Mesorhizobium sanjuanii | reverse complement strand
GGACGATCGACTGCGCCAGAACGGTCGCGGTCGTGGTGCCGTCGCCGGCAATGTCGTTGGTCTTCGAAGCAACTTCGCGGACCATCTGTGCGCCCATGTTTTCGAACTTGTCTTCGAGCTCGATTTCCTTGGCGACGGTGACGCCGTCCTTGGTGATGCGCGGGGCGCCGAACGACTTGTCGATGACGACGTTGCGGCCCTTCGGACCCAGCGTGACCTTCACCGCGTCGGCGAGGATGTTGACACCGCGCAGCATGCGCTCGCGGGCATCACGGGAGAATTTTACGTCTTTGGCAGCCATTTTGTACTCCTGGGCATTTCGCCCGAAATTCAGATTGGATGGTACGGATGAAAGGCGGCGGCGTGTTAGCCGATGATGCCCATGATGTCGGCTTCCTTCATGATCAGAAGGTCTTCGCCATTGAGCTTGACTTCGGTGCCCGACCACTTGCCGAACAGGATGCGGTCGCCAGCCTTGACGTCCAGCGGGACCAGCTTGCCGGCTTCGTCGCGGGCGCCGGAACCAACGGCGATGATCTCGCCTTCCTGCGGCTTTTCCTTTGCCGTGTCCGGGATGATGATCCCGCCGGCGGTCTTGGATTCGGATTCGACCCGGCGGACGACCACGCGGTCATGAAGCGGGCGGAACTTCGACTTTGCCATTTTTTCTTCCTCGATGAGAACGGTGGGAAAAGCGTCCGGCAGCGCCGGACAACCTACAAAGCTCGGCTATGCCGGACCTACTGTTAGCACTCACCAAGGACGAGTGCTAACATGGTGACGGCATAAGGCCTAGGCTGAGGCTAGTCAAGACAAGAGGTGGGCGATCACGATATTCCGGGCGATGCAGGCCTGAAAGAGTTCGAGCGAATCGATGGTGTTCGGAAGCTCGGCCCGAAAGATAATATCCGCCCTTTCGGATCGCTAACCCCTTGGGCCTTCAGCGATGCGCAAGCGCCGTTTCGTTGCACCGGAGAGAGCGAGTGTGAGGCGCTGAGCATCTAGTAGCGACCGAGACGTGCCCAGCTTTTGCGTGGGGTGGCCATGCGGGATGTCTCCTGTAGCATTATCGCCCGCACCAGAGGCTTGCCCGTTTATTGGACTGTATTTCTATCCATAGGGTGGATGCATCTCATCGAAACAAACGATTTTCTCAATCTTCCGGAATCTCGCATTGACAGCACCTCACACGTCCTGATTGCCCGCTACCCTCATCGTGTGACAACTGCGAAAAAAGAGCCTGAAAGGAGAAGATCTTTCCATGAGCTCAGACGTGCGATGGAAGTTGCCGCGGGAAAATGAGCTGCAGTTGGATGCCAACGCCTCAGAGCAACCGGAACTCATCCGGTCTCCATAATCCGATTGGTGTTGGTGGGTTGCACAAGCCTGGTCAGGGACGATTTTTGCGACGTGACTGGCAGAGGTATGGCGCCGCACCCACGTCAAAAGGCATTGCTATGGAAAGGAACACAATGGCTGATCAACTCGCAACGGAAATCATTGCCACGATCAAGAACCGCGTCGAATCGGAGAGCGGCGAGAGTGCGTCCATCATCGGCGAAATAACGACTGCCACGGAACTGACCTCGCTCGGAGTCGATTCGCTGGGTCTGGCGGATCTCCTCTGGGATGTGGAGCAGGCCTACGACATCAAGATCGACATGAACGCGGCGGATGCCTGGTCGAATCTCAAGAATGTCGGCGACATGGTGGAAGCTGTCCGCGGTTTGCTCGCGAAGGGGGTCTGATTGGACAGGCGAGTCGTCATTACTGGGATGGGCGGGCTTTGCGGCTTAGGCAACAACGCCGCCTCTATCTGAAAAGAGATGCGCGAAGGTCGCTCCGCCATCCGCCCGATGGTCACTTCTGCGCTTCATGAGATGAAGGGCACTGTCGGTACCGAGATCAAGGAGCTGCCCAAGCACGACATCGGCCGCAACCAGCTCGTCTCCATGGACCGCCACAGCTTGCTCGCTGTGCTTGCAGCGCGCGAAGCCATGCAACACGCCGGACTTTCCTGCGATGAGGGAAATCCGTATCGCTTCGGCGCGACAGTGGGCGTCTGCGGCTGGGGAACGGTCGAAGAAACCTACCGCGACCTCCTTTTGGGCGGGGCGAAGCGTGCTGGCATTTACACTGCACCAAGGGGGTTGCCGAGCGCCGCTGCCAGCCAGGTCAGCATGAGTCTCGGCCTGCGCGGCCCGGTCTTTGCCATCGCCTCCGCATGCGCATCAGCCAACCATGCGATCGCTTCGGCCGCGGATCAGATCAGGCTCGGCCGGGCCGACGGGATGCTTGCCGGAGGCGCCGAAGCGCCGCTCGTATGCCTTCAAATGAAGGCATGGGAAGCAATGCGCGCGCTCGCTCCGGATACTTGCCGGCCCTTCTCCGCCGACAGGAAGGGAGTGGTGATAGGCGAGGGTGCGGGCATGGCCGTGCTGGAAAGCTATGAGCATGCCGCCGTACGCGGTGCCACAATGCTTGCCGAGATCGCAGGCATCGGCCTTTCCGGCGACGCCTTCCACATCGTCGCGCCGTCTATCGAGGGGCCGGAGGCCGCGATGCGCGCTTGCCTTGCCGACGACGGGCTGAATGCCGAGGACGTGGACTACCTCAACGCCCACGGCACCGGCACCAAGGCCAACGATCAGACCGAGACGGCGGCGATCAAGCGCGTCTTCGGAGACTATGCCTATTCGATGTCGGTCTCGTCCACCAAGTCCATGCACGCGCATTGCCTGGGCGCAGCGAGCGCACTTGAAATGATCGCCTCCGTGATGGCGATCCGGGAGGGCGTCGTGCCGCCGACCGCTAATTATCGCGAGCCAGACCCCGATTGCGATCTCGACGTCACGCCCAATGCGGCGCGCGAGCGCAAGGTGCGCGTGGCACTGAGCAACGCCTTCGCCATGGGCGGCATGAACGCAGTTCTGGCGTTCAGGCAGGTGTAGAAGCCATGCGAGATGCCTCCAGTAACTCTATCTCTCGGATCCAAAAGCTTGCCGGATTACGATTGTGAAGGACCTGCCCTTGGACCGCCTCGGTGAATGCGCCAAGTGGCAGCGGAAGCTGGACAAGCCGGGGCCCCATTTTTTGCAAAATTCTCAACTGTTGAAGCGACGTGGACGTACCGCTACCCGGAAGGTTAAGCGAAGCCCCTTCGAGTTCGGCTCGGGGGTTTGTCCAAAGCTCTACCCGATAATATCTGGAAGGCGCGTGGCCGCCAGTCACCGCTTCCGTGCGAAGCCGGTCCTTAGAAAAGGGAATCGATAAATGTTCGATCTGACCGGCCGCAACGCGCTCGTCACTGGAGCAAGCGGTGGAATCGGCGAGGCCATGCACGGGCGCTGCACGCGCAGGGCGCAACCGTCGGCCTGCACGGCACGCGTGTCGAAAAGCTCGAGATGTTGGCTGCCGAGCTTGGCGGGCGGACAAGACTGTTTCCGGCGAACCTCTCGAACCGCGACGAGGTCAAGGCGCGGGGCGCAAACGCGGAAGCCGAACTCGAAGGCGTCGACATACTGGTCAACAATGCCGGCATCACCAAGGACGGGCTTTTTATCCGCATGTCGGACGCGGACTGGGTCGCGGTACTCGAGGTCAACCTGACCGCCGTGGTCCGGCTCACCCGCGAACTGACCCATTCGATGAGGCGCCGCCGCAACGGCCGCATCATCAACATCACCTCCGTGTCCGGCGTAACCGGCAATCCCGGCCAGGCGAACTATTGCGCGTCAAAGGCTGGCATGATCGGCATGTCGAAATCGCTGGCGCAGGAGATCGCGACACGCGGCGTGACGGTGAACTGCGTGGCGCCGGGCTTCATCGAATCGGCCATGACCGACAAGCTGAACGACAAGCAGAAACAAGCGATCATGGCCGCCATTCCGGCCAGGCGCATAGGCACCGGCGTGGAAGTCGCCTCGGCTGTGGTCTACCTGGCCTCGAACGAGGCCGCCTACATCACCGGCCAGACCATTCATGTGAACGGCGGCATGGCAATGATTTAGCCTGAAAAGTTCAGTGCGCCCCGATGACGCGTATCAACAGTGGAGGAAGGTTCCCACCCAGATAGCTGTCGGTTGGTCTGGCAACTGACGAGCGGGTCGGTCGGGCAACTGGCCGGGTCGAAGCCTCGTGATAAAGGCTGCCTTTGGGGCCGCGGCTAGACAAGCTCTTTGAAACGCATGCTTTCCTATCCATAGCATGGATGCATTCATCGAAACAAAGGATTTTGCCCATTCTGCAGAACGTCGCATAGAAAGATTTCAAAGATGTAAGCCAAAGGTAAATATCGATGTTTGTATTGGCTCCGAGCTGTATTTTTCTGATGTACGCCTTCCGGCGTGCTCGGAACACAACGGAGTCGCATGTTCATTGCGGCTAGTTTCTACGGTGACCTGCGCAAGCTACATCGAGCCGGCTCGATGCGACAAGCGTCCCCCTGCTAGGCGCTTCCCCAACAAAACAGCAACAAAGATGAGGTCTTTCCATGTGCTCTGACGTGCGGTGGAGGTTGTGCTGGGAAAATGAGTTGCAACAGGCCGATCATGTCGAACTCTCCGAGTTTTTCCGAAAGACCTACGGACCGACTGGGGCCTTCAACGCAGAGCCATTCGAAGGCGGCCGTAGCTGGGCCGGTGCGAGACCGGAGCTCCGCGCAATCAGCTACGACGCGCACGGCGTAGCGGCTCATATCGGCATACTACGCCGATTTATCAAAGTTGACGAGGTCGAGCTCCTGGTGGCCGACCTGGGGTTGTACGGGGTGCGACCGGATCTTGAGGGACAAGGGATCAGTCATTCAATGCGCCTTGTATATCCAGTGTTGCAGCAGCTTGGGGTTCCATTCGCTTTCGGCACCGTTCGGCACGCGATGCGGAACCATATGGAGAGGTTCTGCAGAGACGGCCTGGCGGCGATTGTGTCGGGCGTTCGTGTGCGGTCCACTCTCGCAGATGTGTATCTCGACCTGCCGCCCACGCGCGTCGAGGACGTGCTCGTCGTGGTTGTGCCGATTGGACGCTCGATGAGCGAGTGGCCATCCGGCACCCTGATCGTTCGGAACGGTCCGGAGCTATGAAACATCTTGAAGGTGCCGGGTGATGGCGCTGAGGCACCAGAGCGGCGGATTTTCTGCTGAGCTACTCGGACTGAATACGCGTTCCCATTCACGTTAGCTGTGGATAATAAGGCTGAATTAACATGCAAAATCTGCGCATCTAAGTCGATCCGAGCACGAGGTTGCGCGCGCACGGACTTTGCGGACCTCAATCGCCGTCACCCTGAAATCGACGAGGCATCGGCTATCCCAAAATTGGGGCTTGACGTTACGTAAGGTCCCATGTTTTCCGATGTGCGGGAACGGCTTCCAGTCTCATCCTAAGGGCGACGAAAATGAGGGGCAGTAATGGTGGCTGGCGAACCTAATGACGTGCGCGTCAAGCGGTGCGGTGGGGGATGGGTCGTTCATACTGTCGAGGACGGCAAACTGACAGTTCTTCGGTTCAAGACACAGTCTCCCGCCGAAAATTTCGCCGATGGCCAACGAGCCAGGCTCGGCCTTGCTGCCAAGCCGCCGATCGACGAACGCTGATATGCAACCGGATCAGGCGTTAGATGGCTGGTGAGCCCATGGTGCCGGCGGGAAACACTTTGCCGAAGGCCCACCTCAGTGCTGCTTGCGACCGTTCGGCTAGCCATATTCGCGATGATGGTTGGCACCGCTGCCGATGCGGAAGACGATGGCCTGCTTGATCGACACGGCGGCAAAGATCATGAAAAGCCAGGTCGTCAAGGACCCAGCCGCGGCGCTTGAGAAAGCAGAAAGAATTTGCAAGCCGCCACCGCAAGTAACCTGAGACAAGGGTCAGACATGCAAACCGCTGTTCGCGGATCAGCAGCTGCGAGACATTGCGCCATCCCACGAGGGCCCACGGTGCCCAAGGCGCAGTGGGCATCGGCCTTTTTCAGCAACTTCGTCGAGTCTTAGACCAGACGCTCTTCAGTGCCGAGCACGTTGCAACGGGGCGAAGAGGCTCGCACATCTGTGGAGCGCGGCTCACGCCCCGGAGACCAGGGCAGGAATGACCAAAGGCTCATCCGCCTCGTCAAGAATCGCGAAACTGTAACGGCCGTCTGTGTCAATATCGACGGAGTAGCTCAGGCGGTCGAGTATGTGGTTATCCTGGTCGAACGTGACGATCCGCGGCTTCAGCGAAGTGATATGCGCTTCGTCCAGGTAGATGGAGCTGCAGACGATAATCGGGTCGTCGGGCTGACAGGTGCGAGCCGCCGCTCCGTTGAGGATGCAGCACCGTGAACCGCGCTCGCCGAGGATGACATAGGTCGAAATCCGCGCACCGGAATTCTTGTTCCATATCTCCACGAATTCCATCGGCAGGATCCCGGCTGCCTCGCAGTGGTCGGGGTCGAGCGTTATCGAACCATGGTAGTTGAGGTTCGCTTCGGTGACGTGAATGCCGTGCAGCTTGCCGGCCACTATTTTTCGCATTGGTTCTGTTGTCCTCATCATCATACAAGGTGAATCTTGGCAGCTGGTTCGCTCGGCTAAATTCCGACGACGAGGGCACCGCCGCTGAGGCCCGCGCCCGCCGCCGCCAGAAGAATTTTCTCGCCCGGCCGAAACGGCTGCATCCGATGGGCCAGCGACAGCGAGAGCGGGATCGTTGCGGCGGAAGAATTGCCATAGTCGGCGATCGTCTTGACGATCGCGTGATCGGCTATGCCTAGGTTCCTCCCGACCGCGTCGAAAATGCGGGCATTGGCCTGGTGCGGCACAAACCGATCGATGTCCTGTGGTCGCACTCCGGCAACGGCAAGCGCGCTTGTAGAGCAATCGGTCATCATCTCAACAGCTTTGGCGAACACTTCGCGTCCGTCGGTCATCGTCATCCGAGTTTGCCCGAGATCCAGATCGTCATGGAATGGGATGCTGCTTCCGCCGGCCGGGATCTGGATCAGCCCGTAGCGCGAGCCGTCCGAATCCACCGAAGCGCCGAGAATACCTAGATCAGGGTCCTCGCACGCACCAATCACCAGGGCGCCGGCGGCATCGGCGAAAAGGACTGAGCTCGCGCGCTCGGCTGGATTGATGCGGCGGCTGAGGATGTTGGCGGCGATGACCAGCGCTGGTTTGCCGTGCAGGCGGGTGAACCCGTCGGCGAACATCAGCGCATAGATGAAGCCGGCGCAGGCGCCGGTTAGATCGACCGCGCCTGCGCGGCCAAGGCCGAGCTTGTGCGCGACCAAGGGTGCACTGGGCGGCAGAAGGTGGTCGGGCGTCGAGGTGGCGAGCAACAAAAGACCGATGTCGCCACGGTCGACGCCGGCGCTCGCCAGCGCCATGTCGCCGGCTTGCGCGGCAAGGCCCGACAGCGTGTCTTCGTCGGTTGCCCAGAAGCGCGAGCGAATGCCGGTGCGCCGCTCGATCCAGCCGGGTTCAAGCCCGAGACGGTCTTCAATTTCCGGGTTCTCGACCTTGCGCGACGGCGCATGATGACCAAACCCGAGGACGCGCGACGATCGGCTCATGGCTTTGTGCCGAAGCGTTCGCCGGCCTCCTCGATGGCGTCATGGAGCCCGTCCAATTCCTCGCCGGTGATGCAATAGGGCGGCAGAAGATAGAGGACATTGCCGAGCGGGCGCACTAGCAGGCCGCGCTCGAGGAAGAAGGCGCGGAGCTTCGGCCCGATCTCGGCCAGATAGCCGGCTGAGCCGGTGCGCAGATCGAGTGCCGCGATCGTGCCGGTGGCTCGGCAGGCGGTGAAATATGGATTGTCCCGGAACCGTTGCAGCCCGGCGGCCTGCTTCGCGCTCAAGGTCGCGATCCGTTCGGCCACCGGCTCGTCGCGCCAGATCTCGACATTGGCAAGTGCTGCCGCGCAGGCAATCGGATTGGCGGTGTAGGAACTCGAGTGGAAGAACGTCTTCGTGCGGTCCTCGGAATAATGGGCCTGGAAGATGGCATCGGTGGCAAGCGTGGCGGCCAGCGGGATGGCACCGCCGGTCAAGCCCTTCGAGGTGCACAGGATATCAGGAGATATGGACGCCTGCTCGCAGGCGAACATGGTCCCGGTGCGCCCCCAGCCGGTCATCACCTCGTCGGCGATCAGCAGAGTGCCGGAGGTTTCTGCGATCTTCTTCAATTCGGTGAGAACCGAGGCCGGATACATCAGCATGCCGCCGGCGCCAAGCAAGAGCGGCTCGACGATCAGCGCGGCCGCGCGCCGGTCACGGCTGACGGCCTCGAAACGATCCAGCGTTTCCTGCTCGCGCCCGGAGGCCGGGAAGGGGATTGTGTCGACCTCGAACAGCAAGGGCTCGTAGGCGGCGTTGAACACGCCTCGGGCGCCGACGCTCATCGTGCCGATGGTGTCGCCATGATAGCTGTGCTCCATGACGACGATGCGCGAGCGCGGCGCGCCGATGTTGCGGAAATAGCCGAGCGCCATCTTCAGCGCGACTTCGACTGAGGTCGAGCCGCTGTCGGAATAAAACACCCAGTCGAGACCGGTGGGAGCGAGCCCGACAAGCGCCCTGGCCAAGCGTTCGGCTGGCTCGTGGGTGAAGCCCGCGAAGATGATCTGGTCGAGGCTCGACGCGGTCGTCTCGATGGCCCTGATGATGCGGGGATGGCGGTGGCCATGCGTGACGACCCACCAGGACGAAATGGCGTCCAGGATACGTGTGTCGTCAGCCTTGTAGAGATAGGCGCCTTCCGTCCTGACGATTTCAGGGATAGCCGGCTCGAGCGCGTGCTGGGTGAACGGATGCCAGACTTGAGACTGAGACATCACTCGCCTCCTGCGATCGCTGCGAGGTCGAAGCCGGCAACCATCGCTTCCCTCAGCGTCTCACTCGTCAGCGGATCGAGCAGCGGCAGCCTGCCAAGCTGGCGTATGCCGCTGAATTCCACGATTGTCCTTTGCGTATCGGCCACTTCATCGCCGATGAAGGCGATGCCGACGAGCGGGATCGAGCGAGCCCGCAGGGCCTCGATCGACAACAAGGTGTGATTGATGGTGCCGAGCTTGGTACGGGCGCACAGGATGACCGGCACCCGCCACTGAGCGAATATGTCGATGAACTTGGTCCGCCGGTTGAGCGGCACCATCAGTCCCCCGGCACCTTCGATGACGATCGGACCCGGCAAGTCCGGAAGCGAGAGCCTTGCCACGTCTATCGCGACGCCATCGAGTTCGGCCGAACGATGCGGCGACAGCGGCTCCTTCAGGCGATACACTTCCGGCAGCACGCGCCCCGGCGGAAGGCCGGCAAGCCGCGCAACAACCTCGCTGTCGGTCTCGCCGTCGAGGCCCGACTGCACCGGCTTCCAGTAGAAGCCGTTGAGGAAGCCGGCCAATCCCGCCGAAAACACCGTCTTGCCGATTCCGGTATCTGTTCCGGTGATGACGATGCGCTTGGTCATGTCGAGGCCAGCACCTCGACGAGCGCCTCGACCATGGCGGAAATGTCGGCTTCGTCGACGTTGAGCGTCAGCGAAATGCGCAGTCGCGATGTGCCCTCGGGTACGGTCGGCGGACGAATGCCGCGTATGTCGAAGCCGCGCGTCTGCAGCGCCGCCGCCACCGCCATGGTGCGCCTGTTGTCGCCGATGACAAAGGGCTGGATCTGCGAGCCGCTGGGTACCACGCCGCAGCGCTCGGCCAATTGGCGGCCCGCGAGGGCGACACGCTCATGCAATTGAACGCGGCGCATCGGTTCGTCGGACAGCATGGCGAGCGCTTCGCGCACTGCCACCGCCATCAGCGGCGACGGCGCGGTGGCGTAGATGAATGGCCGGCACCGGTTGACGAGATAGTCGCACAGCGTTTGCGGACCGGTGACGAGTGCGCCGGACGCGCCGAGCGCCTTGCCGCATGTGTGAAGTGCGACAATGTTGTCGCGGCCCTCGAAAGCGGCGGCCAGCCCGCGGCCGTCCGGTCCCCAGATGCCGGTGGCATGCGCCTCGTCGACGACGAGGAATGCCTCGTGCCGATCGGCAAGCGCGATAAGGCGCGCCATCGGGGCGCGGTCGCCATCCATGCTGTAGAGGCTTTCGACCGCGATCCAGATGCGGCCCATGCCGCCTTCGGCGCGCCAGCGGGTGATCGCATCCTCGACAGCATCGATGTCGTTATGCGCGGCGAGCTTGAACTCGGCGCGGCCAGCGCGGGCCCCCTCATGCATGCTGGCATGAGCAAGCTCGTCGAGGATCAAGAGGTCGCCCTTTTGCGGCAGCGTCGTCAGCAGAGCGAAGTTGGCGATATAGCCGCTGCCGAAGAACAGCGCGCGTTCGGCGCCGAAGAACGCCGCGGCGTCTGCCTCCAGGGCCTCGTGCTCCGGTGAGTTGCCCCTTAACAACCGCGATCCGGTCGCGCCGACCGGCGTCCCCCGCGCAATCGCCGCCGCCACCGCCTCGCCAAGTCTTTTGGAGGCGGCAAGTCCGAGATAGTCGTTCGACGAGAAGTCGAGCCCGGCGCGCGGCACAAGTGTGCGCAGCCGGTCCTTGCGCGCCAGTCCCTGCAAGGTCGCGTCATAGCGGGCAAGTTGTGCCCCGTTCATTGCGCCCCGAGTTCCATCGGCTCGATGCCGAGACGGCGGAACAGAAGGCTATCCTTGTCCTCGCCCGGATTGTTCGCCGTCAGCAGCGTGTCGCCGACGAAGATCGAGTTGGCGCCGGCAAAGAAGCACAGTGCCTGCATCTCGTCGGTCATGGCGGTGCGGCCGGCCGAAAGCCGGACATGCGATTTCGGCATCATGATGCGCGCCAGCGCGATCACGCGCACGAATTCGATCGGCTCGATGGGTTTAGCTTCGGCCAGCGGGGTGCCGTCGATCGGGATCAGCATGTTGATCGGAACGCTTTCGGGATGCTCCGGCAGATTGGCCAGCGTCACCAGCATGTCGATTCGGTCGATTGGCTCCTCGCCCATGCCGACGATGCCGCCGCAGCAGACCTTGATGCCGCTGTCGCGGACATTGGCCAACGTATCCAGCCGGTCGGCAAACGTGCGGGTCGAAATGATCTCGCTGTAGTAGCGCTCCGACGTGTCAATGTTGTGGTTATAGTAGTCGAGGCCCGCCTGTTTCAGACGAGCGGCCTGCTCAAGATCGAGCATGCCGAGCGTCATGCAGGTCTCCATGCCGAGTGCCTTGACACCCTCGACCATCGCCACCACCGCGTCCATGTCGCGCGCCTTCGGGTTTCGCCAGGCCGCGCCCATGCAATAGCGGGTGGCGCCGGCATCGCGTGCCTTGGTCGCCTCGGCGATGACGCGCCTGACCTCCATCAGCTTCGACGCCTTCAAACCGCTTTCGTGATGCGCAGACTGGCTGCAATAACCGCAATCCTCGGGGCATCCGCCGGTCTTGATGCTGAGCAGCCGGCTGAGCTGGACCTTGTTGGGATCGAAATTCTGGCGATGCACGGTCTGCGCTTGAAACAGCAGGTCGTTGAAGGGCGCGTCGTGGAGCGCCTGGGCTTCCGCTCGCGTCCAGGGGGGAAGCGCCCAACCGATTGGATCCGAGGTCAGGTCTGGGCTGAGTTCGTTCATAAGGTCTTGTTCTCCATAATCTTCCGTCCTTGGCCTGGAGCGTTGCAGTGGATGCTGAAGACAAGGCGCATGCCAGCGGGAAGTCTTCTATCGAAACGCGTGAGCGGACTCTCCAACTGCTGCCCGCAGGCTCAACTCACGTCATCCGTGGGGATTACGGTTTCCGTTATTTTACTCTGAGCACAGGAATGCTCCTTTCTGATCGCGTCGCAGGATTCGGTGAAGGCGACGTCCAGCAGATAACCCAGAAGTTCCAGCCCGTGAGAGGCCGCCAACTGGCGCATCTCGTCGAGTCGGCAGATGATGACGCCAAGGGCTGCGACGCGGCTTTCTGTGCCTTGCTGGTCCGTCCCTCCCGCCTCCGTTGTTGAAGCGTGTCGCTTGGCGCCGAGAAGGCTTGCGTCGGCTGTTGGTGGAACCGGGGACGTGCTGACGCAGGTTAGCCTGCCACCAAAGGAGTTCCTGCGATCCCGGTTCATGTCCTCTCCATCAGTTCAGATGCCTGTTGCAATTTCGGTCGGCCGGCATGTCGAGACCGATGTCGAGAATGGGCGCGCTGTGGGTAAGCCAGCCGACCGATATGAGGTCGACGCCGGTCGCCGCAATTGCCGTGGCGCTCTCCCGCGTTACCCGGCCCGAAGCCTCGGTGATCGCGCGGCCACCGACCATAGCCACAGCCTGCGCAAGGTCCTCGACCGACATGTTGTCGAGGAGCACGGCGTCGACGCCCGCTGTAAGCGCGATCTCCAACTGGTCCAGCCTGTCGACCTCGACCTCGATCTTGACCATGTGACCTATGGCGCTACGCGCCCGCTCGATTGCGGTGCGGATATCGCCGGCAATGGCGATATGGTTGTCCTTGATCAGTACGGCGTCATCGAGCGCGAAGCGGTGATTGGCGCCGCCGCCCGCTCGCACCGCATATTTTTCCAGGACACGCAGGCCGGGCGTTGTCTTTCGCGTGCACACGATCTTTGCGTTATAGCCGCGCACCGCGTTTACGAGCGTAGCCGTTGCCGTCGCGATGCCGCTGAGCTTGCACAAGAAATTGAGCGCCGTGCGCTCTGCGGTCAGCAAGCTGCGGGCCGGCCCGCTTACGATCGCAATCGTCTCTCCGGCCGAAACCTTACCTCCTTCAGGACACCGCAGCTGCATGCTGATCCCGGGATCGACCAGCAGGAAGGCAAACATGACCAAATCGAGCCCGGCAACAACGCCGGCCTGCCGGGCATTCAACGCCAGCGTCGCTTTGCAATCGGCGGGGATTATCGCATCGCTCGTGATGTCGCCGGCTCTGCCCAAATCTTCCAGCAGGGCGTAGCGCACGATGGGCTCCATGATGATCTGTGGAAGCGGTGCAAGTGAAGTCATGTCAACGGCTCCGTTCGGATGCTTGCCATCTGAGCGTGACGGCATTCTCAAAAGCTGTGCAGAGCGTCAGTCGTGAGGGGAGGGCGGCGGCATCGCGCCCGGGGAAATCGGATCGATAGTGGGAGCCGCGGCTCTCCTCGCGCCGAAGGGCGGCGATCACCATCAACAGTGCCACCAGGGCCGGATCGGCCGCGGCCGTCTCGCCGACAGAGATCGGCAGCAGTGTCGCGACCGTGTCGCGCAATGTTTTCCCATTCCGAACAATGCCAAGCGCATTGGACACAATCGGGCGAATAGGTGAAGGGTCGGGCCGGATGGGAACAGTTGCCGGAAGCCTAGGCCACTGCCAACCCGCAGAGGTAGCCGCGACGCTTTCAGCCACCCAGGCGGCGGTTGCAACCGCTTCGGTCAGCGAGTTGCTGGCAAGCCGGTTGGCGCCATGCAGTCCTGTGCATGCGACTTCGCCACAGGCCCACAGGCCGCTAACGGAAGTTCGCCCCTCGGCGTCAACGGCCACGCCGCCCATGTGATAGTGAGCAGCGGGACGCACGGGAATGGGTTCCACCGCCGGATCGATGCCGGCATGCTTGCAAATAGCGTCGATTGCCGGAAAGCGCCTTGCGAATTTCTGCCCGAGACAATGTCGGGCATCGAGATAGACGCCATGCCCGGCGGCGAGCTGATCCGAGATCGCCCGCGCAACCACATCGCGCGATGCGAGTTCTGCCCCGGGCGTGTCTGCCAGGAAGCGATGGCCGTGCTCATCGATCAGCACCGCGCCTTCGCCACGCACTGCTTCGCTGACAAGCGGCATTGGCCGGCGCGCAATGTCGAGGGCCGTCGGGTGGAATTGCACGAATTCGAGATCGGCTAGTTCCGCGCCAGCACAGGCTGCAAGCGCCAGGCCGTGCCCGAATGAGGAGAGCGGGTTGGTTGTATCGCAAAACAGGCCGCCTATACCACCGGTGGCCAGCACCACGCGGCGTGTGGGCAATGCGAACACGGCGCCATGCAGGACAGTCAGCAAGCCCACAATGCTGCCTTCCGCGACAACCAAGCGAAGCGCTGTCATGCCTTCCATGATCGTGATCGAACGGGTTCGCCGCGCCACGCCGAGCAGCGCCCGAAACAACTCGCGGCCAGTTGCGTCGCCGGCGGCGTGCACGATGCGGCGACGCGAATGCGCCGCTTCCAGGCCCAGCCGTAGCCTCCCGTCTAGCGACCGGTCGAAAGGAGCACCAAGACGAATGAGGTTCTCGACGGCTTGAGGTACGGCCTCTACCACCCGCCTGGCCATTTGTTCGTCGCAAAGCCCATCGCCGGCAGCAAGCGTATCGGCGAGGTGCAAGTCGGGGCTGTCGTCCTCCCCCAGACTCGCTGCGAGCCCGCCTTGGGCTAGGATGCTCGAGGCTTCGGTTCCGAGCGAGGTCCTTGACAGAAGGACGACTGGTTGCGGCGCCAGGTGTAGCGCCGTCATGAGCCCGGCGATACCAGCGCCGATGATGACCGGCGCTCCGCCAATGTGATGGATGTCCGCCGTCATACAAAGAGCATGCGTTCCACAGCCCAGCGGGCCCGTTCAGCGACATGAGGATCGATCGTGACGACGTGGCGGTTCTCCTCGAGCGCGGTCCGGATGTTACGAAGTGTGATGCGCTTCATATGCGGGCACAGATTGCATGGGCGCACGAAATCTACTTCCGGATGCTCGACCGCGACGTTGTCGCTCATGGAACATTCCGTCATCAGCACCACACGCGCCGGCCTATGCCGCGCGACATAGTCGGACATCGCCGCCGTCGAGCCGGCGAAGTCGGCTTCCGCCACCACTTCAGGCGGACATTCGGGATGGGCAAGTACACTGATGCCGGGATGGGCCTCACGCAGCTCGCGGATGTCGGCCGCCGTGAAGCGTTCATGCACCTCGCAGCGCCCTTTCCAGGCGATGATCTCGACTTTGGTTTGCGCCGCGATGTTCTTTGCCAGATATTCGTCGGGCAGCATGATCACGCGCGGCACCCGGAGCGACTTCACCACTGCGAGCGCGTTGCCCGAGGTGCAGCAGATGTCTGACTCGGCTTTCACCGCGGCGGAGGTGTTGACGTAAGTGACGACCGGAACGGACGGATAGCGCTGCCGCATCAGGCGTACGTCTTCGGCGGTGATCGACTCGGCCAGCGAACAGCCGGCGCCGAGATCCGGGATGAGCACGGTCTTGTCCGGATTGAGGAGCTTGGCGGTCTCGGCCATAAAATGCACGCCCGCGAGCACGATGATTTCGGCATCGACTGTCATCGCCTTGCGGGCCAGCGCCAGGCTGTCGCCGACGATGTCAGCCACGCAGTGAAAAATCTCCGGCGTCTGGTAGTTATGCGCCAGGATGACCGCATTGCGCTGTCGCTTCAGATTCAGGATTGCGTCGATATCCTCGACGAAGAACGGCCACTCGATCGGTGGGATAACGCGCCGAACGCGGTCGTACAGTGTGGCGCTCGAAGGCAGGACGGCACTCATCGAGCCTCCAGTTATAGTCCACTTGATTATAAGATGTATATAATCGTTGTGACTATAAGGGGTGTCAAGCCCGTGCGAGCGGTAATTTTGTGCCGGCCACAGGCCTCTCGTCGAGAATAGTATGGTGGAAGCGGTAGAGCTGCGCCGGCCGGCCGCCGGTCTCGGCGGTCGTCGCCCCGGTCTTCTCAACCAGTTCCTGCTGCTCTATGAGCCGGCGAAAGTTCGGCTTGTTAATGAGCCTGCCGGAGAGCGCCTCCACAGTTCGCTGTAGCTGCAAAAGCGTGAAGAGCGGCGGCATCAGTTCGAACACAACAGGCCGGTATTTGATTTTGGAGCGCAGTCGCGCAATAGCCGTTGCCAGAATGCGGCGGTGATCGGCGATCATCGATCTGCCCGGCACCGAAGCGAGGATGGCCGAATCTCCGCCGCGTTTAGCTTCCTCCACCAGGGCGGCTTCGTAGAGCAGCTCGTAGCGCTGCAGCGCGAGCTCTTCGTTCCATGCCCGGTCGTCCAAGGCAAAGGCGACCGCCGCTCGCCGCCGGCGATCGAAGCGCGTCGCGCCGTCGTCCGCGTCCTCCGCCCATTGGATAAGGCGCGGCCACAATTCTTCCAGCATCGGGGGCCTGCCGGAGCGATGATCCTCCCAGGGGAAATAGTCGTACCAGCTGGCCCAACTGCGCCTGCCCGAGGCGCCCGTATCTTCTTCGCGGGTGAGTGCGAGATAGCTGATCGAGATCACGCGCTGGTTGGCGCCGACCCGATCGCGATCGGCAAAGGTGTAGAGCTGCTCGATATAACCGAGAGGCTGACCGGTCTGCAGTTCCACCCATGCCCTGAGGCCCGATTGGAGCGAACGATGAGCGAGCTCAAACGGGCCCGAGGGAAGGGCGCCGCCCTCTTCGATGGTCAGAACACAAGGTCCAGCGTCGTTCACGGCAACGACGACTGCGATGAGGTCCGCGTTGACGTCGTTGGTCTTGCCTATGGCTCTGCCTTTCCTTGGTCCCTTTGCCTGATCCATAGTTCCTGACCTACTTGGCAGAGCTCCGCCTGTCTAAACCGATTTAGTTCTGTTCTTTATCATACCACTCGTCGCGTCAACACCACGCGCTCTGGCGATTTTACCTCTTCGCACCTCGACAAAAATATGCCAAACGCGACACTGGCCGTGGGTGACGCTGGGTGAGGAGAGACGTGGATTGAGCGCCGCAGGTGTCGTCAAGGCGATCACGCCGCCGAACATCCGTGCGCGAAAGGGCAGCACGCCGCTGGTCTGCCTGACGGCCTACACCACGCCGGTCGCAAGGTTGGTTGACGGCCACTGCGACATCGTTCTTGTCGGCGACAGCGTCGGCATGGTTCTCCACGGCCTTCCCTCCACGCTCAGTGTCACGCTCGATATGATGATCATGCACGCCAAGGCGGTTCGGCGGGGAATGGAGCGGGCGCTCCTGGTCGTCGACATGCCGTTCGGCTCGTACGAGGAAAGCCTAGAGCAGGCCTTCCGCAATTCCGCGCGCCTTATGGCGGAGACCGGATGCGCTGCGGTCAAGCTCGAGGGCGGCGCGACGATCGCCGAGACGATCCGCTTCCTCACAGCGCGCGGAATCCCGGTCATGGCGCATGTCGGCCTGACGCCGCAGGCGGTCAACGTGTTTGGCGGATATCGCGTGCAGGGCAGGGGCGAGGATGCCGACCGCATTTGGCGCGATGCTCTTGCGGTCAGCGAGGCTGGCGCCTTTTCCGTCGTGCTGGAAAAAGTGCCCGAACCGCTCGCCCGCCGCATCACCGAGGAAATCCCAATCCCGACGATCGGCATCGGCGCCTCGGCGGCCTGCGACGGGCAGATCCTGGTCGTCGACGACATGCTTGGCCTGTTCGGCGACTTCCGCCCGAAATTCGTCAAGCGCTATGTCGAACTGGGAGAGGCCGCTTCGGCAGCGATCGAGGCCTACGCGTGCGACGTGAAGGAGCGCCGGTTTCCGGCGGCCGAACATGTCTTCGGCGATGAACTGAAAGCCATCAACGGAGGAGAAGCGACATGAGTACACCGATCGTCCGGACCGCCACCGAGTCGCGCAAATCCGTGGCGGCATGGCGCAGGCAGGGCATGAAGGTCGCGGTCGTGTCAACCAGGGCGCCCTTGCATGAAGGCCATCTCAGCTTGGTGCGCGCCGCACATCAGCGCGCCGACCGGGTGATCCTTACCCTCGTCGCAATTGAACGACGCAGACGATCTTGCCGCCCACCTACGCACGGAGCATGAGGACGCCGCCAGCTGCTTTACGCGCCGGATGCAAGAGAGATGTATCTGGAGTGGTTGCCACCGCGATCTCGGTGAGAGGGGTGAGCGGGCGGCCTGTGCGGCGCAGCCCAAGCAATTTCGACGGCGTGGGGGAGATTGGTGACGAAGCTCTTTCTCCAGACCGGCGCCGTCCGCCTTCTTCGGCGAGAAGGATTTTCAGCAGTTGCAAGTGCCCCGGCTTGCCCGCGGCCTCGACATACCGATCGGGATCATCGCCTTTCAGACAAGGCGCGAAGCCGATGGCTTGGTGATGTCGTCGCGCAACTGTCAGGCTGTCGGCCGCACAGCACAGCGCATGGCGGCGCCAAAGCGAAATTCTCTTGGAGCGGCCGAGAGGTTCGCACCGCCATGCGAAGCTGTATTCGCCGAGGCGACGCGATCCTTGCCGCCGGCTACAGAGACGTTGAATATCTCGAATTACGGGCCGGCGCCGAGAGGAGGGTTGCACCGCCTCACCGACGGAGGTCCGAGCCGAACCAACGCACGCTTGATTTGTCCCAACTATTCGCCTCGCTCGCTATGTCGCGGCCCGACATACTGAAGGTCGACATCCGGTTCAGAGATTCTTGATCTCGATACCGTATTTCCTCAGCGCGTAGCCAATCTGGCGCGGCGTCAGTCTAAGCAGGCGCGCTGCCTTTGCCTGAACCCAGCCGGATCTTTCCATGGCCGCGATGAGACGCTCGCGATCGGTCATCTGCGCGTCGCTTACGAGGGCTACCCGAACAGGCGCTGGCAGTGCCTGCTCGCTGTCAACGGGCGGGGCCGCAAAGGCGGCCGAAGCAAAATCACCAGACGAATGCATCGCCGGGTTCAATGGCGATGGTGCGATCGGCTCCGATTTCGGCGCAGTCTCCTTCGATGCGTGCTTCCATAGCATCGCGGAAAGGCATCGGCCGTGGCAGCAGTCAAAGTCGTTTCTGCCGATTGACGCTCCCGCTGCCAGGGTCGCTGTCCTCTGCACGCAATTTTCAAGCTCGCGGACATTTCCGGGAAAAGCACAGTTCATCAGCACTTCAGTCGCACTCGCATCGAAGACCATCGTACGGCCGTTCTCGCTGTTGAAATTCTTGAGAAACTCAGCGGCAAGAAGCGGAATATCACCGCGCCTTTCGCGCAATGGCGGCACCAGCAAGGGAACAACGCTAATGCGGTAATAAAGGTCGGCGCGAAACTCGTTCCTTGCAACCGCGTCTTCCAGGTTCCTGTTCGTGGCGGCAATCACGCGAACGTCGACCTTAATCGTCTGGTTGCTGCCGACGCGCTCGAACTCCTGCTCCTGCAGCACGCGCAGCAGCTTTGCCTGGAACGAGGCCGAAATCTCACCGATCTCGTCCAGAAACAACGTTCCCTTGTCGGCGAGCTCAAAGCGCCCCTTGCGCGAGTTGAATGCACTGGTGAAGGCACCCTTTTCGTGACCGAACAGTTCGGATTCCAGGACTGTCTCAGGGAGCGCTGCGCAATTGAGCTTGATGAACGGCCGCTTGGCGCGCCCCGACAGCTCGTGAACGGCCTTGGCGACCAGCTCCTTGCCGGTCCCGGATTCCCCGCGCAGCAAAACGGTGCTGTTGGACCTGGCTACTAACGCGACCTTCTCGAGCAGCCCGCGCAGCGCCGGGCTGTCGCCAATGATCCCCTTGACATGAGCCCTTTTGCCCTCATGCCCAGGCTGCTTGAGTTCGCCGAATTGCTTTTGCATCCGGATTTTCTCGGCCATCAGTCGCTCGCGGTCGGACGCGAACAGGCGATGCAGCTTCACTGTCTGTCCAACCAGATTAGCGATTGTGGTAAGGAGGCGCAGGTCGTAATCGAGGAGGGAGCCTGATTTGTTGTCCAGGATGCGGTCGATGGACAGCGTGCCCACGACGTTCGCATCGACGCGAATGGGTACGCCGATGAACGACACTTTCATGTTGTCCGACGCCCCGAGCACGTCCTTGTCGGCGGCGTTGAAAGCCGGATCCAACGCTATGTCCTCGGCGACGAGCGCCATGCCCGTCGTTATGATCTGGTCGATCGCCGCCCGTGGCAGATGCTTGCGGTAGCGCTCATCGCTGCCTTCGCTCCAGCCGGCGCCGACGGTCATGTCCAGTATGCCGGCACCGTCGCAGAGCGAGATGATGCCGTGCCGCACCTGCACCAACGATGGCAGGAGGTCGACGACGTTGGCCAACGTGGCTTCCAGCCCAGAGGGAGCGGTGAGCGCTGTCGACGTTTCAAAGATGTCCGGCGCCCTCTCGTGCAACGGCACAATAGGGAGCACGTTATTCATCTCGGACTTTGAATTAGGGCTTTTCATTTTTGGAAGCGATATGCAGCGTGACGAGATCTGCCTGGCACTTTGCTCGGAGTTGCGAGTATCGTGCATGTGATCATCCATCTTGCGCCATGAAATCGATGCCCGAGGCAAGTGCGCCTATTGTCCAGCGCGTGGATGTCCTTGGCGAATCGCATTCGTCGGCGTCTTCGCTCCGCAGGCCGCTGCACAATCGACGAGTTTGCTCGCCTCGCCCTTGCACGCGGGGATTCATTGAAACACGAAAAGGCGTTGATGAAGATAGTCGTGACGATTGATCCGTCAGCAAGACGGACGTCTGCAGCCGGCTTTTCGCGAGCAATGAAATTGCCATCGAGATGATAGCTAATGTTGATGCCAGTCAGGCCCGGGCCGCGAGCAAGTGCGGCCCTGGCAAGATGGGACGGCGTCATGCGGTCGATCGCAAAGCGGAGCGATGCTTGACGCATAGCTTTCCTCTCTCTTCATGAAGTGCGGGTCGTCGTTCTCGGCTGACTGGCTTCCGCCGCGCAGCAATCATTCGTTGTTAAACGAGACCGGAATGAGGCAGGTGAGTCAATCAAACTCCCGCTGCTTTTCTTTCATGAATGAAAGGAAATTAGGCTCTCATGATAGTATTTTATCAGTTTTTCAGATGTTTTCCGGCAGATAGATCTCAAACGGAAGAAAAGTCTGCCCAAGCGTCTCCGAAGTGCCGACCTTGATGGCCTGGGCCATCAGCGTCATCAGTTCCTGGCAAAGCAGGCGCTGGGGCGTGGCGACCGACATCGTGATCATGCCATCTGCGAGTGCAGCCCGTGACTCCGGCGTGATCTCGTTAACGATCGCGACGAGACCCCGGCTTTCGCCTTCTTCACGGAGCGCGGAGATCGCTCCCTCCATACCTCCGCCGGCCACATAGAAGCCGGTGAGTTCGGGTTCCCGTTGCATGAGATCCAGCGTGGCCTCGTAGGTGATCTGCCGTGCCTCAAGGTTCACGAGCGGATCGAGCAGCTCGAATGTCGGTGCATTCTCACGGAAATAGGAGCGAAAGCCGACCTCCCGCAGCTCCTGCCCCTGAAAACGGTGGCTGCCGACAAAAACCGCCACCTTGCCCGGCCGTCTTGCGACCTTTGAAAGCATCCACGCTGTCGTCCGCCCGACCTTGCGGTTGTCCAGGCCGATATAACCCTCACGAACACCTTCGGCGAAATCGGAAAGCAGCGAGAAAACGGGGATGCCTTTTGCCTTGAGTTCTTGGACGGCTGCCGTGATAGCCGGATGGTCCGGCGCCACCATGGCGATCGCGTGACAGCGCGCGCCGAATTCCTTGAGCAGTGGAACAAGGTCGCACGGCATGTGCGACGGCGCGAATTCGATGAGCGAAGTGCCATGGAAGCACTTCGCCGCGTTGACCGCCGCTTCGACCTCACGCGCGAAGCCCTGGTAGAAGTGGTGAGTCGGTTTTCTCAAGATGAAGCCAAGCCGATATTGCGGCAGGTCCGGCTGCAGGCGCTGCTTGATAAGACTTGCGGCGTGATATCCGATGGCCTGTGCCGCCGCTAAGACCCGCTGCGCAGTCTCCTTCCGCACCGGATGACGGGCATTCAGAACTCGGTCAACGGTGGCAACACTAACCCCGGCTTCCCGGGCGATATCAGCAATTATGGGTCGCTTCGCCATTGTTCGAGTCTGATTAAACGACATCAAGAAGAAATCTGGCAAAGGTCCATTCAGTAAAATCTGTCATGATCCTGTTCGCTACCGAATTCTTGTCGTGGCATGGTGCGAGGTAGAAGCCGAAACGTAGAGCGTGGGCGAATTGTTCAGCCGTGCCGACGGCTCCGATCGAGCTCCGCGGGCGGTTCCACGAACCGTCGCAAACTTCGGAGGCATTAAGCGCATCATCGATGGCTTGTGTGTCGTGACCGGTGCAAGACCTTCGCAAGGCGCAGATGATTTTGCACCCACTGCATTTCGGGATTCTTGATTTCATCGGCCCGCGAGAGTTTGTTTGGAACCTGCGGCCCGATCGTCCGGCGTTTGGGACCAGCCAGGCGATTGAACTGGCAGCGATGCTGCCGAGTTGCTCGGCGCGGGCGTTGTCAGTGGCTGGCCGGTTGATGTCTCGGCAGGCTGGTGGCCGGAGAATGCAGCTTTCAATTGTGCCTGATCCAGTTCGCCTTCCCAGCGGGCAACGACGAGCGATGCCACCGCGTTACCGACCAAATTCGTCAGAGCCCTGCATTCCGACATGAAGCGGTCGACGCCAAGGATCAGCGCCATTCCAGCAACGGGAACTGCCGGCACTACGGAGAGCGTAGCGGCCAACGTGACGAAGCCGGCACCTGTGACACCTGCTGCACCCTTCGAGGAAAGCATCGCGACGAGCAGCAGCAGGACCTGATCGCTAACTGACAAATCCGTATTCGTCGCCTGCGCGATGAAAAGGGCCGCGAGGGTCATGTAGATATTGGTGCCATCCAGATTGAAGGAATATCCGGTCGGAATAACCAGGCCCACGACCGAGCGCTTGGCGCCGGCCTTTTCCATTTTCTCCATGAGAGAGGGCAGCGCAGCCTCGGAGGAGGACGTTCCGAGGACCAGCAGCAGCTCTTCCTTTATGTAGCCGATAAGAGAAAAGATCGAGAAGCCGTTGTAGCGACAGACTGCACCGAGAACCCCGAATACGAAGAGGAAGGCCGTGAGATAGAAGGTCCCGACCAGCATCGCAAGGTTGGCTACCGAACCGATGCCATATTTGCCAATCGTGAAGGCCATTGCTCCGAAAGCACCGATCGGCGCGGCTTTCATCAGGATGCCGACCAATTTGAAAACGGGTGCAGTGAGGTCCTGAAGGAAGGAAAGAACCGATTTGCCCGATTCTCCGACCATCGCCAGCGCGATGCCGAAGAGGACGGAGAAGAACAACACCTGTAGAATGTCGCCTTCCACAAAGGCGCCGACAATCGTGGTCGGGATCATGTTCATCAGGAAGCCGGTCACGGACTGCTCATGGGCCTTTGAGGCATAGCCATTGACGGCTTGCACGTCGAGCGAGGTCAGATCGATGTTGAGGCCGGCGCCAGGCTGAACGATATTGCCGACGATGAGGCCGACGATAAGCGCGAGCGTCGAGAAGGTGATGAAATAGAGCATCGCCTTGCCGGCAACACGGCCGACCTTCTGAAGATCGCTCATGCCGGCAATGCCAGTCGACACGGTCAGAAAGATAACGGGCGCGATGATCATCTTGACGAGCTTGATGAAGGCATCGCCGAGCGGCTTCAGGTTTTCTCCGATTTGCGGATAAAAATGGCCAACCGCAACTCCGAGGAGGATTGCGACAAGCACCTGCACGTAAGGCTTGCCAAAAAGGGTCTTGCGGGGTGCGCGCTTTACGCTTGGAGCCAGTGGGGTCAACATGTAAGTTTTCTCTCCCTGACCGGTTTGGGGCGGGCTGTTCCTCCCCGCGGCTTCTCCCATCGCGGCGCCCCGGTCGAACGCCGCTGCGTTGTTGACCGCAAGAGCCGTGCCAAGCCAAGAGAACGCGGAGCCTCAGGTATCTTCAACAGATCGCGCAGCAAGATTGTGCGGTTTTCCGCACGGATCGCCTTCCCTTCTGGCGGAACCCCGCACTATGGTTCGTCAATGATCGGTTTTAAGAATGCGATGGCAGAAGAAGAAGACATTGGTAATGGCGCCTTCCAGCGCGCGCCATTGGTCTTCCCTGGTAAATCCGGCGGTCGATCTCTCTGGCTTGTGGTTGTGCTTGCAATTCTTGGTGCGGCGCTCTGTTTCGTCGTCTTTGCAACGGGACGCATCGCCGGCACCAGAGCAGAGTATGCCCTACGCGACCGTGCTCTTGCCGCGTTCCCGCTTGCGGCCGACAGTTTGAAAGGAGAGATCGAGAAGCAGCGAATGATTCCGCTGGTTCTGGCACGCGACGGTGCCGTTCAGGAGATGCTTCGCAGTCCGAGCACTGCCAACGAAGCCGCGCTTGATGAGAAGCTTCGCGCCATCGCGCGCGACGCCGGCTCTTCTATACTCT
>NZ_NWQG01000213.1:0-25338 GCF_002529485.1 Mesorhizobium sanjuanii | reverse complement strand
ATCATGACGCTGCCGGCGGGCACTATCGCTTCGCCCGCTTTGCAGGCAGCCGGCTGGTCGGCGCGCTCTATCTGGCGCCCGGCCCGGTCGCGGTGTCGCGTAGCTGGGTCGCGGAGCAGTTGGGCGCGGATCATGCCGATCGGCGCGGACGGCTGGCGATCGTGGCGGGGCGGCCGGGCGGCAATCACATCGACCGTGGCGCCGTCGTCTGCTCCTGTTTCGGGGTCGGCGCCAATCAGATCGCGGAAGCGGTGCGTGGCGGCTGCGCCAGCGTCGCGGCGATCGGCGCCGCTCTGGGCGCCGGCACCAATTGCGGCTCCTGCCGCGCCGAGATCAGAACCATTATCGACGCGCGCCGCCTGCAAGCGGCGGAGTGAAGGCGCGCCTGCCGTTGGATTTCCCGCGACGGGGATCGGTTCCGCCATGAAGGCAATTTCCGAAAGCCTGATCACCGCGCTTCCTTGACGCTTACCAGCCATTTACAGACGGTGGGCTACCAACATTCCAGTTCGATTCGCCGGGGACAAGGCATGAGCAAGGCTCTCACCTCATTTGCACTGGTCGCCGTGCTGACGGCTTTGCTGATGGCGCTGAGCCTGGCGGTAGCCAGGCATGGCTATCCCTATGGCGCAATCGGCGCCAAACGTCTGGACGACATTGCCGATGCCGGGATTTTCATCCCGCTTGCCGCGGTGTATTTTTTCAGTGCGCTGCTGATGATGATCCTGCCCATCAGGGCGGCCGGCATCGTTTTGACAAACGCCGCGGATGCCATCTTCTGGACGGTGATCGTGTTGTTCGCGACCATCATCGGCTGTCTCGCCGCCAGATGGGCTTTCGGCCAGGCTGGCGTCCTGACGGCGCTGCCGAACTGGCGCTTCCTGTTCGTGGCGGCCGTCGTGGCCTGCCATCTCTTCATGAATGAGCTGCGCCGCAATATCCTGCTGAGAAGCCTGTTCTTTGTCATCTTCGCCGCGGCGACGCTGGCCTGCCTGTTCTGGTCTTTCGCAGTGTGAGATATGCGCAGCATATGCCTGCCGAACAGCAGAACTTTACTGCACGGCGGCCTTGCGATGCGATGCCCGGTGGTCCAGATAGATGGCAACCGAACGGCTAGGAAGACTGTGACATGACCCTGTTTCGAAAGAACCTCATCGATGGCGAGTGGGTGGGCGAGCCCGGCTCCCGCAACATCAATCCATCCAACACCGGCGATGTCGTCGGCGAATATGCTTCCGCCGGCGCCGAGCAAGCCCGGCAAGCCATTGCGGCAGCGAAAGCGGCGTTTGCGGCATGGTCACGTTCCGGCCCTCTGGTGCGCCATGCAGTGTTGAGGAAGGCATCGGACGAGATCACTGCGCGCAAAGATGAAATCGGCCGGTCCCTGGCGCGCGAGGAAGGCAAGACGCTGGCCGAGGGCGTAGGCGAGACCATACGCGCCGCCCAGATCTTCGATTTCTTCGCTGGCGAAACGCTGCGCCTGGCGGGCGAACTGGTGCCGAGCGTGCGGCCGGGTGTCGGCGTCGAGATCACGCGTGAAGCGGTCGGCGTCGTCGGCATCATCACCCCATGGAATTTCCCGATCGCGATTCCCGCCTGGAAGATTGCTCCGGCGCTCGCCCACGGCAACACCATTGTTTTCAAGCCGGCCGAGCTGGTCCCGGAGAGCGCCTGGACCATTGTCGATATCCTGCACCGCGCCGGCCTGCCCAAGGGCGCGCTCAACCTCGTCATGGGCAAGGGGTCGGTGGTCGGCCAGGCCATGCTCGACAGCCCGGACCTCAATGCCATCACCTTCACCGGCTCGGTCGGCACCGGCAAGCGCGTGGCGGCGGCAAGCGTCGAGCATATGCGCAAGTTTCAGCTCGAAATGGGCGGCAAGAACCCGCTTGTCGTGCTCGACGATGCCGACCTGGCCGTTGCCGTCGACTGCGCGCTCAACGGCGCCTTCTTCTCGACCGGCCAGCGCTGCACGGCGTCGTCCCGGCTGATCGTCACCGACGCCATTCACGACCGCTTCGTCGAGGCGCTGAAGGACCGCATGGGCAAGCTGGTCGTCGGCGACGCCCTCGATGCGAAAACCCAGATCGGTCCGGTCGTCGACGACAGCCAGCTGAAACAGGACGAGGATTACATCGCCATCGGCCGCAAGGAAGGCGCCGATCTCGCTTTCGGCGGCGAACGGCTCGATCGCGAAACGCCCGGCTTCTACCTGCAGCCCGCGCTGTTCACCGGAGCCAGCAACGAGATGCGCATTTCACGCGAGGAGATTTTCGGACCTGTCGCCAGCGTCATCCGCGTCAAGGATTATGATGAGGCGCTCGCCGTGGCCAACGACACGCCTTTCGGGCTGACCTCGGGCATCTGCACGTCGAGCCTCAAGCACGCCACGCATTTCAAGCGCAATTCGGAGGCGGGCATGGTGATGGTCAACCTGCCGACGGCGGGCGTCGACTTCCATGTCCCCTTCGGTGGCCGCAAGGGATCGAGCTTTGGCCCGCGCGAACAAGGCCGCTACGCGGCGGAATTCTATACCACTGTGAAAACCGCCTATACATTTGCCGGCTAATCAAGTTCGGCAAGTATCACGCACGGATCAGGCAGGCCGGAAGACATTCAAAAATGCCGGCCCGACTTGGCTCGCCGCACAAGGTGCGGTAAGTGTATGGGATCGACATCCCGTCACCACGGAACATGCAGTATCTCGAGCTTGGGAAGGCCGACCGGCCTGATGCCCAGATCGTTGGCGAGGGCGCCAAAGCCCTCGGTTTCGATCAGGTCGCGATAGGGGATTTCCGGAAACCGCAGGCCGCCGCGATGCAATGCGGCATCGACAAGTAGCATGGTTGCGCCGACTCCATCGAGACCGATGCTTTCGAGATGCCTGACATCGCTCAGATGCAGCCGGGCCATCGAATAGGCAGGCGGCTGGTAAAGACCGCCGCGTATGTCGCGATAGTAGCGATAGTTCTTTTCGGGCTGGGTGGTGACGAAACTGTTCAGGTCGAAGCTGTCGCCGCCGGCGATCCTGACGCAGTTGGGAACGACGATGCGATGCCCGGCTGCGATCAATTGGTTGGCGACATCGCTCGGGAATCGCCAGACATCGATGTCGATCCACAGCACCCAGTCATCATCGGCATCCAGCCCGTGGTCGATCAAATGGTTGCGTATCCTGGCAAGGGCGCTCCGTCTTTCGCGCTGCTGCCGCGGTCTTGCCCGCTTGTCCCGGTCGAGGCTTGTGCCGAGATGCCTTTGCAGCAGGACGATGCCGCGGTAGCTGGCGGCAAGCGGCGCCGTTGCCGCCTTCAGCCTGTCCCAGCTGCCATCGGAACTGTCGCCTTCGCAAAAGACCAGCTTGATCCTGTTCTTGGGATAGTCGAGCCTTTGCAAGGCATCGAGAAAGGGCTGGATGTGGTCGGCCGCATCGCGAAGCGGCACCAGTACGGCAATGTTCGAGCCCGAAGGGCGCCCCGCTGAAAGCGCCGCCTGGCTTACGCCCGCTTTCGCCGCGGCCTCGTCAAGATGGGCGCCGCGTGTCAGATGGTGCCAGAACCGGTAAGCGTGATTGCGAACCTTGTCCCGCCACCGCGTCGCGGGCCTTGCCGTCCACCATGTGCCCGCCCAGTGATGGATCGACAGCGTCGGCGTGCCATCGCCGGCTTGCGTCTCCATCCGCCCGGCCGAGTCCATTGGCGCGAACAAGGCGTTCGGATGAATGGCGAAGGCCGTCTGGTCGCGATAGCCGAGCTGCGCGGAGGTCAGCACGCAAGGGCCGGTCGCGTCGAGCGCTTCCTTGGCATGGACCAATCCCGGCAACAGCGACAAAAGCTGCTGCCAGAAGGGGTGCCGGGGCGGGCTCGCCATCGTGCCGTTGAACAGCAGGTAGGGCAGCCCTCGAAACTTCGCCTGGACGAGTTCGTGCGAAGCCGGCTCGGTGCAGAGCACGATCCGATCCTCGCCCATGATCGGATCGAAAGGCGCCACGCATTCGCAGTCGATATCGGCGTAGACCCCGCCAAAATGGTAAAGCAGCAGGTAGCGTGCCGCATCGGCGCGCAGCACCCCGTGCGAATAGCTGCAGAAGGTCGGCAGGAAATCCGGATAATGTTCGGCGACGAACTCAAGCAACATCCGGTCGTTCCAGAACATAGTTGTCCAGCCGGGATGGTGCCGTTTCCAGCTCTCGACATGGCCCTGGAAGCGGGCAGGGACGCTGTCGGTCTTCCACGTCTGATGCAGGATGGTGGGGATCATCGGCAGCTCATCGATCGGCGGTTGGAAAGTGCGTCATCTGCCGGCATCGTCCAGACCAAATCCGGCGCTGACGGCATTGCGGATGGCTTGCGGGCCAAATCGGGACCACACGGCCTCATGCGCGCGGGCGCGCTGTCTCGCCATGCGCGCGCGGTCCAGGCAAAGCTCGATGGCCATGTCGGCAAGTCCTTTATCCGTATCCGAAAGAAGCACCTCTTCATGGTCGACCAGGTCCAGGCCCTCGACCGCCAGCGGCGTCGCGACCACCGGAATGCCCCAGGCCATCGCTTCGAGGATCTTGATGCGCGTGCCGCCACCCGCCGAAAGCGGGATGAGGCTGAGATGCGCGCGAGCCAGCAGCGGCGTGACATCGCCCGGATTCTCGACGAGGTCGACGCCTTGCAGCCCGCTCAGCGCCTTCACGGCCGGTTTGGGGTATCGGCCGGCAAGAACCAGTCTTGCCATCGGAAACCTTTCCTGGATGCGGGGCAGGATGGCGCGGGCAAGACGCCCGGCGGCATCGATGTTTGGCTGATATCCGAGATGGCCGATGAAGAGAATAACCGGAAAGCTTTCGGATGCTGCCTCCACCGGCAGGTCAACCGCAATGTCCTCAAAACGAGGGATGCCGTTCGGAACAATATCGATCGGCACCTCGCGCCGGGACAGTGCGGCCAGTTTATCGTGGTCGAGCCGCGAGCAGACCCAGGCCCTGTCGACGATGCCGAGCGCCTTTCTTTCGAGGCGCCTGACGCCATAGGGACCCGGCGACGATCTTGTCCCGTCAGCGTGGTGCAACTGCCCGGCCAGATCGGATTCGACATTGTGCATGTCGAGAATGAGCTGCCCCGCCAATGGCCGCAAGGGTCGGAGCAGCTTGAACAAGGCAATGCCCTCGACGACGATGCTGTCCGGTCCAAACGCTCGGATAATTGCCTCCAGACGCCTCAGCGCGACGCGCGGAGTTCGTTTCTCGGCGCCTGTTCTCCACCAGCCGATCGAGGCCGTGCGGGCCTCTCCCGCGAGCGTCAAGGCCTCCGTTCGAATGCGGGTGTCGGCCGGTTTCGACGGATCGGCCTGAGGCCGGATCGAGACAAGGCAGACCGGCCCTAGTTCCGCCGCAGCCATGGCGTTGCGATGGTTCCTTAAATCCGCGCCCGACACGGGCGGGAAGGCCGGATCGTAGCAGAGCACCAGCGTGCGCTGCTCCTTGCCACGGCGTGGGACGGGGGGAGAAGGCCATGTGCCAGGCACATGCCCTTGCATCAGGTTCCCGAAGTGGATGCGGGCGCTGTACTGCAAGGCCTTCCAGCTTTGACCGGATACTTTGTGGGCACGAACGGCGCGCATCATGGCCGCCGCGTCGGCGTACATTTTGTGTTTGATCAGCTGCCGTGAAATTCGCTGCGCTATCCAGGCTTTTCGCCACTGTAGGGCATTCCTGTCGACGCCCAGGCCCGTCAGCTTGTCCAGTTCGAGCGCTATGGCCAGAAAAGTCCGGCGCGGCGCAATGATGAAGCGCTGCGCCATTCTGGCTTCGTCGTGATGATAGAGCAGCACCGGTGCCGAAATCGTGGCTGCATCGTAGCGCGCGAGCACCGCGACCCAGTAGCATGTGTCTTCGTCGAGACCGATCGCCGAGGGAAAGCGGATGGCGGCTGTCGCCGCTGTCAAAATCAGCGCGCTTCCCATGGCGATCGGCCAGAGTTCGTTGCGAAGATATCGCCTGGCGTTTTCGGCTCTGTCGCTTGTATAGCCATGCGGCGCCTTGAGCTTGTCCGGCCGCCCGCGCGTGCGGCGGATGCTGGCCCCGATCGCCAGGCCTGCACCGGGATTGCGTTCAAGCGCATCGTGCAGCAGCGAAAGGCCTCCCCTGATCAACTCGTCGTCGGCGTCGAGGAAGAATATCGACTTACCCTTGGCTTGCGCGATGCCGACGTTACGCGCGGCGCCGGCACTGCCAAGCCGGACATTGACGACCTCAAGTGGCAATCCGTATCGTCGTGCGCTCTCGGTCGCTTTCGCCGCGGTCCGGTCGTCCGAACCGTCGTCGATCAGAAGGATTTCGCCGATCAGGTCTCTGTCGGGGATCAGACTAAGCAACGCGGCATCGATCGTTGCCGCGGCATTCCTTGCCGGAATGACGACCGTGACCTCCAATCGCGTTTCCCCGGGTCTGCTCACTGCCGCTCGAAGAAGCCGCGGTTCAGCATGCGGTCATAGTAGTGTTTGAGCGGCATGACCGGGCGCAATGAAAGACTGGCAAGGCTGTCAATCTGCTGAGGTTCGACATCGAAAGGCGACTGATTCTCCAACCAGCCGTAGGAGGAGCCGTCCTTGAGTAGCGAGGGGCTGCCCACCACGTAACCGCCAAGTGCCTTGACGTGGCCGATCCGGCGCATGCCGAAATGCAGGCTCGACGACACCATCGGTTCACGCGCCCTCAGATAGACATGAAAGCCCCTTGGGGATCTTGCCATCGGCGTGCGGCTGGCAATTTCACCATGTCGGCTCTGCCAGCCTTGATATGCGGCGGCGTTGTCGAAATCCAGGATCAGCAGGTTGGAGAACCCTCCCAATATGCCGACATTTCCGGTGAAATCGCAAAACCAGCGCTCGATATCCTCGCGGGTCGGCGGTTTCTGCGCCAGTTGAAATGTGATGGAACAGAAAGCGAGTTCCTTCAAATCCTTGCGTCGCGTCCGCAGATGCAGCGGATCATAGCCCATCGCCTCGAGGTCGAGATGCTTGCCGCCGGCACGAAGTGGCAGGCATATGTAACCCTGTGCCAGAAGCCGGACTGCATAGTCGGTTGTTATGTCAGGCGGCATCCGGCGTATTCCGCGGCCATGCGATTCACTTGGAACTTGTTTTGTCAGGGGAACTTCTTTAGCCGAATGGTGCTTTCGTCAAGCTCTGGCGGCCGCTCAGCATGTGCAAGCCACTATTGATCCTTGATCAGGCCGCTGTCGCCGCAAAAGCCATGGCCACTATTCGACATAACCAGGCGTTGGAGGACTCGCCGGTTGCGACAGCCAGCCACCGCTAAATCCGGCTTTTCGCAAGCCGAGACGCAGATGCGGGCTTGATCGCATCAGATCCCAGATCAAGCGTGAGCGGTGGTTTTCAATCATCAGCACGACGATGCCCTGATCCAGGCCATAGTGTCCTTCCGACACCCAGCCGCTCGGGCCGAAGCCTCGCCGGTTCGCCAGAGTCGGGTTGAAGCCGCTCGGCATCCTGAATTTGCCGATCACCTCGGGGTGGCATTCTGTGAGATGCCGCAGCGCCGGCAAGCAGATTTCCGGCGCGAAGGGCAGCGATGCGAGACAGGACCATGGCGCGATCGTCCCGTCGTCCGGGCCGAAGGGCACGCCACGCGCCGCGTAGGCGGAAAATCTGCGCGGCCGCTGCTCGATCCGCGCACGGAAGTTGCCGGGTCCATCACCCGCCGAAAGACCCCACAGCCCGTCGCCGTAGCCGCTGAAGCCATGGGGGTTTTGCCGCGCGTAATCGCGGTGAATGTAGGTCGCGCGTCGGCTGTTTTCGAAATAGTCCGAGCCCTTCTCCCGCATGAATGCGTCTTGAATGCCATCGAAGTCGATCCAGGCATGCGAGAACTGGTGCATGAACAGCGGGCCGCCATAAAGCACTTCGTAGCCATGGATATTCTCCCACTGATATGTCGCCGTCCATGCGCCGTAGCTGTCGTCCGAGGCCGGTCTGTTCGGGGAGGCCATCGCCAGGACATAGAGGATCGTCGCTTCGTTGTAGCCCTCCCAGTCAGAGTACAGAAAGCCACTCTTCGGCTTCCAGCCCTGCCGCAAGGTTGGACGGCGGCCTTGCGCCCAACGCCAATCGACGCGCCGGTAGAGCGCCTCGCTCAGTTCGCGGACTTCGACCTCGTCTTCGCCGTCGCCCTGGAAATAAGCCCCGGCCACCAGCACGCCGGCCATCAGCAGTGCCGTGTCCACCATCGATAGTTCGCAGCGCCAGGCACGCAGGCCGGTCCGCATGTCGAGGAAGTGATAGTAGAAGCCCTTGTGGCCGGTGACATCGTCGCCATTGCCTTGCCGGCTGTTCCAGAAGAAACGCAGTGCGGCAAGCGTCAGCTTCGCGGCGGCATCGCGTGTGACCCAGCCGCGCTCGACCC
Source organism: Mesorhizobium sanjuanii (assembly GCF_002529485.1). Classification (NCBI taxonomy): domain Bacteria; kingdom Pseudomonadati; phylum Pseudomonadota; class Alphaproteobacteria; order Hyphomicrobiales; family Phyllobacteriaceae; genus Mesorhizobium; species Mesorhizobium sanjuanii. The sequence goes on along the minus strand of NZ_NWQG01000213.1, from coordinate 16,928 downwards.
CGACCGGATAGCAGGACAGCGCGAAGCCGACGACAGCGATGCTTGCCGGCCAATTTGGCCGCGAGGTGTCGGCGACCAGCCCGTTCTGCGGATTAACGGTTTCCAGGAAATAGTCGAAGGCCGCGCGCTGGAAGCGGTCGAGCAAGTCCTCGTTGGGCAGGGAAGGTTCAATGTCGGGCAAATGAAGAGGACTCCGGTCGGGCAGCGCGGGGCCTGTCGGCAGGTCGCGTCCAGTCTGCCTCAATAGGTGGCCCGGCCGCCGGAAACGTCGAAGACGGCGGCGGTCGTGAACGAGCATTCCTCGGAAGCGATCCATGAGATCAGCGCGGCCACCTCCTCGACCTCGCCAAAGCGCGCCATCGGTATTTTCGACAGCATGAAGTCGATATGCTCTTGGCTCATCTGCTGGAAAATCGCCGTGCGCACGGCGGCCGGCGTGACGCAGTTCACCGTCACCTTGGTCTTGGCCAGTTCCTTGCCGAGCGACTTGGTCATGCCGATCACCGCCGCCTTCGATGTGCTGTAGGCCGACGCGTTGGGGTTCCCTTCCTTGCCGGCGATCGAGGCGATGTTGACGATCCTGCCGTAATTGCGTTCCAGCATGTGCGGGACCAGCGCCCTGTTGCAGTAGAAGACGCCGTTGATGTTGATGTCGACAACCTGGCGCCAGTCATCGGTGGAATACTCCCACATCGTCATGTTCGGTCCGGTGATGGCGGCGCTGGTGACCAGGATATCGACCGCGCCAAGCGCCTCGATCGTCTGCCGGGCGGCGCCTTCGACCGCTGCGGGATCGGCGACGTCGACTGTCACGCCGTGCAGGTTCGCAACGACAGTGCTGGCCCGCTCGATCTGGGCGGGATCGCGATCCCAGATAGAAACGCGCCCGCCCTCGTCAACGATCCTTTGCGCCACGGCGAGGCCGATGCCGGAAGCGCCGCCGGTGATCACGGCCGAGCGTCCGGCAAACCGTCCCCTGAAACTCATCGGCATGTGATCTTCCTCCCAATCGGCGGCGAATGTGAAGTCAACGGCAGAGAAGTTCAAGCTGGAATGCAGCGCACGGATCGGACAGGGCAGGCCGCCGGCCGGGCTGCTCGATAGCAGCCAATGTCTTTTGGGTGACAGATGGCGGAGGTTGGGCTATATTGCACTGCACAATGGAAATGCCCTCAGGGGCGCGGCGGCGAATCGGCGCCAACTGCGTGGAGTTGCATGATCGGGAATCCGCTACCGAGATGAAGATTCCGAAATCTTTGTTGATCGACCCGGAGAAGAACTCGGTCTACGGCGCATTTGCCGTTGCCGTTTCCGTCTGGGCATTTTCCTATTCCAGCATTTTTGGCCAGATCCTGATCCTGGCCTACTACGCGGTCTGGCTGCCTCTTATCCTGGTGGACTACCGGCGGCTGCTGCGGGGCGTCTCCAGTGCCTGGCTTCCGCTGATTTTTGCGTTCTATGTCTGTTTCTCGGTGTTCTGGTCGGATGCCCCTGGCATCACGGCGAGGACTGCGGTCCAGTATTGTTCCCATATCGCCTGCGCCTATATCGCCGCGCGCACCGTCAGCGTTCGGACGTTGACGATTGGTGCCCTGATCGGGATTTTTTTCGTCCTGCTCTATTCGCTCGCGGTCGGCGGTTATTCCTATGACGGACTCGACGGAACATACAATTTCGTCGGCGCGTTCAGCTCCAAGAACCAGCTCGGCTTTGTCGCGTCTCTCGGCATCTACTTTTGCGTTGTCTATCTGGTCTTTCTCAGACGCGGCCGGCTGAGCCTGTTCCTGGCGGTGCCGGTCGTCGTTCTGTCAACCTATCTGCTGGTCGCTGCACATTCGGCCACCTCAACGGCCTCCGTACCGGCGGTTCTCGCTCTGGTGGCTCTGCTTACCATGTCCAAGACGCTTTCGCTCCGCTATCGACGGGTGATTTTCCTGGTCGGCGCCTGCGGACTGGTCACGGCCGCGCTGGTTGCCGTGAATGCGGGCCTTCTGGATTTCGTCCTTGGCCTCTTTGGCAAGGATTCCACGCTCACCGGTCGGACCTATCTGTGGCAGCAGGGCTGGAATTCCGCGCAGCGATCGCCGATCCTCGGCGTCGGCTACGCGGCCTATTGGGTGCAGGGTTTCGCCGAGGCCGAGCGGCTCTGGAACGAATTCTACATCACCACCCGCAGCGGCTTCCACTTCCACAACACCTATATCGAAGCCCTCGTCGAGCTTGGTTATATCGGCGCGACGCTGATTTCGCTGATCATCCTGCGCACGCTGTGGGGCCACATATCGGCGTTGATATTCAGGACATGGCAGGCCGAGTCGGTGATTCTTGCCGGCGTGATGGTGCTTCTGGTCATCCGCTCCTTCGTCGAGATCGATACCTTCAACCCCTATATCACGGGTTCTTTCCTCCTCTATTACAGCTACTTCAAGCTGGTGAAGGTGCCTATTGCCCGTCCCCGGTGGACCGCGGCCAACCTCGCGGAACCAAAAACCGCAGGGGGCTAATGCATGTCGCGCAGGGTGATCGCGGATCCCAGCTCCAACTACGCTGTGCCCCCCGATTTAAACGGAGACAGGATTATTGAAGACGCCGCCTATCGATCAGGCCCGAAGGAGTTAGGAGCGTCGCGTTCGACCGGCCTCGTGCGACGCGCCCTAGATTCTTGTTTTATGCATGTCGTTATCGCAAAACCGCTGCACACTTTTGCGCAACATGCATGAGCGGCATCAGCGCGCTTCCGGCGGAGCAAAGGCCGAAATATTCCACCTGGACATTGCTGAAATAGCGGCGAGCCAACGCGAAGTCTGACGTTAGCAAAGGATGTTCATCAGCGGTGCGGATGAGAGGTGTCTGCCTTCTGTGTAGGCATTCAGGAGAGAATTGTCCCATCGGCTCGTAGAAGGACGCCACGCCGTTTTCGGCTTCAGGACGCGACCAAACCCCCCGGGATTTAAGTCTCAGACCATTATTGGATAGCCATTGGCGCCAGTTTCACCTTGATCACGTCTCCGGGCAGCACAGGCGTGTCTTCGCTGGCGGTGATTTCGCTGGTCTTGCCGTCGACCACCCGCACCAGGCCAAACGACAATGTTGGCTCTTCGCCGTCGCGATAGCGTTGCAACGCCGGGTTCCCCGACATGGCTTCGGACATCAGGCCTGTTTGCATGTTCATCTTGAGCATTGTTTCGCTGAGATCGGCTTCCGTCTGCTGCCGGTCGGCGGCCAGGCCCGCATTCTGGGTGTTTTCCAGATCGATGGCGTCCTGGGTGGCCTTGCTGATCGCCTGCTTGGCGGTGAGGATGGCAGTGTCGTAGTCCAGGATCTGGCCTTCCAGGTCGGCGATCGTCTGTTGTGAATTCAGGAGCCGCGTGTTGACGACCAGGCCCTTTTGCGCCAGCGAGCCGATGCCGTTCAGCTGTTCCTTTGCCAGGTCGACCTGCCGCTGCTGGTTGACGATCTTCTTCTGCAGCGATTCGATCTCGCTCTGCAGCAACGCCTTCAGGTCGTCGAGCGCCTGCAAGCGCAGCTTGAGCTTCTTTTGGTCGGCCGTCAGGATCGCCATTTCGTCGGCGACGATGCTGGGAAGCTTTGGATCGTCGGCCACCTCCTTCGGCACGTCGAACGCCGACTTGTCCGCGATCTCCGCTTCGATGCGCGCGCGCCTGACGATCAGTCGGACCCGCTGGTCTTGGAGAACGTCAAAATCGCCCTTGGCATTGATCATGTCGCGATCGTACCGCTGTCCTTCGGGGCTCCGTCGGACACCGCCGGCGATGCTCATCGCCCTCAGGACGGTCAGGTCCGGGACGTAAGGATACTGGCCGGGCGTCTGGACCTCCCCGGAAATATAGAACGGCCTGTACTGCGCCATTTCGACGGAGGCTTCCGGCCGGTCCGCCAAAGCGAGCTTGCGCTGGAGCGCCTGGCCGATCGCGGCTGCGATCTCGGCCGTGGTCTTGCCGGATGCGGGCATTTCACCGACGAACGGCACCGACAATGTTCCGGCGGGGCCAACCGTGTACTCTCCGTTGACGGCTGACCAGTCGCGGAACGTGCCCTCGACCGTCTGCCATTCGGCGACGCGGATGGTCAGCTTGTCTTGTGATCCGAGGCGGTACTCGTCGGCGGCGGCAAATTGGGGAACGGCAATCGCCAGCGAGAGGCACATGGCCATAAGCCACTTCCGCCGCATGCGATTCGCAAGAATGCCGGCGTGGGAGATCTCGAAGATATCTGTTTTCAACTGAACGTGTTCCGATCCGCTTTGGCCCCGCCCATTTAGCTTGCTGCAGAATACTTGCCGTCTAGACAGGCTCGCCTCTTTATGCGGGCAAGCCCGGTCAGTAGCAGCCTCGCGACATCCAGACCGCAGGAACGGTCTTGATGATGATGCGAATGTCCTCGAACAGCGACCAATTCTCGACATAGTGGCGGTCGAAGGCGACACGGCTGTCATAGGAGACATCGTTGCGCCCGCTGACTTGCCACAGCCCGGTCAGACCGGGGCGCGATTTCAGGTAGTAAACGGCCGAATTGCCATAGATCTCAAGTTCGTCACGCACCACGGGGCGCGGTCCGACAAGGCTCATATCACCCTGGAGTATGTTGATGATCTGCGGCAGTTCATCGAGGCTGAGCTTCCTCAGCACGGCGCCGACACGCGTCACGCGCGGATCGTCCTTCAGCTTGCGGGTGGCTATCCATTCGGCCTTGGCGTCCGGATTGGCGGCAAGATGTGCGGCCAGCACCCGTTCGCCGTCCTGAACCATGGTGCGGAACTTGAGGCAGGGGAAAATCCGTCCTCCCCGTCCGATTCGGCTGTGACCATAAAAGATCGGCCCGCCGTCGGAAAATTTGACGAGCAACGCGACCATCAAAAACAATGGGCTGAGAGCAATCAGCCCAATCACAGAACCGGCGATATCGAAGCTGCGCTTGATGAGACCGCCGATTGGTGGCGGAAAATCGATGCCGGCCTTCGAAAAATCCGCATTGGCCGGCTTGGCGATGTCCCTCATTCTTTAGTCTCCATACGTGGAACGGATGGTTCGGTGCACGATACCAAAAAAATGGTGCAGCGCAACACACAATTTCCCGCCGGCCTGAAATAATCGCGTCATGAATTGACTAAATAATAAACTGATCCTGCACAAAATTTGCCCTTTGTGGCGTGTGTGTGACATATTATAGGCAACTTTGAAAAAACTAGTGCTTTTTTGAGACCGATTTCGGGCGACTCGCTCGTTATGCGGCAGTTGAGAGCATCAGGGGGTCTTGGAGGTACGAAATATAGATGGATTTTAGCGTAAAATACTAATCAATATTGGGGACCTTACTGAAGGGAACTCATATCCGGTCGCTGGCGTTGATACCTATGTGTGCGTCGCAGCATGGCAGAGTCGATCTGGTCAGCTCATTCAAATTTATTTGTGGTTGGCCTTGCCGGATATTGCACGCACCAATAGAATTGCAATTGGTTTCTGTCGGAGTACGGACAGGGTGGAAAGGCCGGAAGCAACCGGCCGAAAAGCGGGCACTTTGATAAGCCCGCATGGCGAAGGGAGGCTCGGGGTGGGTCAATCATCGATTTATGCCCGAGCAGATTTGACAGGCTTTGGGGTATGTCGTTACCAAAATTCATCGTCGGCATGATTTTCGCCCTGGCGATCGTGGTCGCCTGGTCCTATTTGGGTGGCGCCTCGTTCAGTACGACGCTTTTTCGCGTTATCGGCTGCGCCATTGTCATTCAACTGGGCTACTTTCTGCTGGTCTTCGTCATGATTGCCAGAAACGCCCCGACGCCGGCTGACAAAATTCGCGACGCTGAACGAAAACTGGGTTCGGCCGACGCGGCCGATGGCGAGAAGTTCAGCGCCAGGCGAAGCCTGCGCTGAGAGCTGGTCCACGCTGATTCGGCGCTAGGACATATGGTCCCTGCCGGCTACGTTGACAGCATTCAAACAGCATTTATCTGACGAACGGATGTGACCGAGCTCCGGTTGGCTTGATTCACAACGGTCACCGGCGGTCTGTACAGCAACGCCCGCTATCCGTGGGTGCTAGCTCCTCGCCGATTTGCGCCCGAAAGGAAAGACTGGACGGCGCGAATGATTTTGGCGATGCTTGCTTCGCATTTGCAGCATAGCGCTTGCAGCATAAGCGTCGGCCGACGCATTTCGAACTCCGGCAGCGATGAGCCGGGCATTCGACGACTGTGCCGGCCGTTGGGAAGGGGAAGGAAATTCGGAGCCGACTGTGCAATCGAAAGGCCAAGCCATGACAGGATCCCAGGTCTGCGTGATCATCGCCGCCCGCAACGCAGCACGGACAATCCCGGCCGCCATCGCATCGGCTTTGCGCGAACCGGAGGTGGCGGAAGTCGTCGTCGTCGACGACGCCTCCACCGACGACACAGCCAAGGTCGCTCAGGCGGCCGATGATGGCAGTGGCCGGCTTTGCATCATCCGCTTCGACGTCAACCAGGGCCCTTCCTTCGCCCGCAACGCCGCGATAGCAAGGTCCAAATCGCCGTTCATCAGCATTCTGGACGCCGACGATTTCTTTCTCACGGGCAGGTTTGGCGAATTGTTCGCTGGCGCCGACTGGGATTTCGCCGCCGACAACATCATGTTGATCCGCGACGATGCGGCGACCGATGTCTCGAAAATCGTCGCCCCGCGGTTTTCGGCCGATCCCGAGTTTCTCGATTTCGAGCGCTTCATTGAGGGCAACATTTCCAGGCGCCGTGTGCAGAGGGGTGAACTGGGCTTCCTCAAACCGGTGATCAGCCGTGCCTTCCTCGATCGGCATGGGCTGCGCTACGACGAAAACCTGCGCCTGGGCGAAGACTACGAGCTCTACGCGCGCGCGGTCGCATGCGGGGCGCGGTTCAAGGTCATCAGATCCTGTGGCTATGGGGCGATCGTTCGCGCCGATTCGCTGAGTGGCCGGCACAGGACCCAGGATCTCAAACGCCTGGCCGATGCGGATCTGGCGCTGCTGGCGATCGACACTTTGCCGGAAGGTTCGAAAGCCGTGCTCAGAAGGCACGAGCGGCATGTGCGCGACAAATACCGGCTACGGAATTTCCTCGACGTGAAGGCGGAGCAGGGCCTGGCATCGGCAGCGCGCTATGCGCTGGCCAGTCAGTCCAATCTTGTCCCCATCGTTCGCGGTGTGGCTGCCGACAAGCTGGAGGCGCTGTTCCGCCACATCGGCTTCTCAAAGCACCGGCATGTGCCGCCTCGGCGCTTTCTGATGACTGCAACCAGCGCGGCCAGCGAGAGGTAAGCGGTTCGAGCAGAGCTTGCCTCTCATGCCATCAGCGTCTTACCGCGCCGTCCCGGCCGGATTCGCGAGTTTCGGTCTGATGCTTGCCGCCCGGTGGCGCAGCCATTCGTGCGTATAAATTACATAAAAACAAAGGCTTAACGAGAATCCAGTGGATTTCTTCAGGTGCGACACGCTTTAGGTGGTTGCCTACTCGCTCCTGGGATGGCACTGTATGTTGCGGTGCAGCAATTCTGGTTGGCCGATTGAAACGGCCCCAAATATCTCCCTGTGAGAGGAGCATATGGCTTCGATATTCGGCTTCAGATCAAGGAATCCGGCCCGCGACAGGCAGACCGACGTTGCGCGTCTGGATCGCCTGGCAAAGCTGTTCGACCAGATCGCCGCCGAGGTCGAAGCGGAAAAGAGCGGACTTGAGAGCCGCTACCGGACAAAGGCCACCAACGCGGCCTTCCTGGTCGAGGCGATGGAGAATGGAGCGGCGTCCTCCAGCAGTTCGGCGGAAGTCAGTGAATTGACAAGGTCGATCCTGAATTGCGAGCGCCGGATCGCAGCGCTCACCCGTCAAAACGAATTGATGAAGGACATCCGTCATTCGCTGGATGAAATCTTCGACCAGAGCGCCCAGCATGGCTCCACTACCAAGGCCGCTCTGGCCAAGCCGGCTGCCGGCGCGCGCTGAAAGCCAGGATCCTGGCCGACGTCGCGGGCAACAGGCTGACGCTGGAGCAAGAGGCCAGGCACGGGGCTGGACGAAGGGTCAAGATTAGCTTGTTTCATCACGGTTCGAACATCGACTTTGGGTTGGGGGCGCACAGCACAAAGGTGATTTTGGTATGAGCGCGTATCCGAAAAGCACGTCGACCCCGAAAACTGGCATCCCAATAACCGGCGGCCCATCAACCGGCCGAATGCCGTTCCTGCGCTGGATCAGGCAAGGGAGACGGCTATCCTCGATTGGGGCGTTTGTGCTGGTCGCTCTCGGCGGCCTGATTGCAGGCCCGGCCCCATCCCGTGCCCAAGATATCCAAAGCGCACCGTCATTCGTCGATGATTTCAGCAAATTCGACCGTTCACGCTGGTATATTGCCGACGGTTGGAGCAATGGCGATTTTCAAAACTGCATCTGGTCCAAGAACCTGGTCAAGCTTTCCGACGGCGTGCTGGCCCTCGGCTTCGAGAAGCGCAAGCTGAAGGACCGCGACTTCGCCTGCGCCGAAATCCAGACCAAGCAACGCTTCGGCTATGGCACCTATGAGGCGCGCATGAAGACGGACACCGGATCCGGCCTCAATGCGGCCTTCTTTTCCTATATCGGTCCCTCCGACAAGCAGCCATGGGATGAAATCGATTTCGAGATCCTGACCAAGGATACGTCCAAGGTGCAGGTCAACGCCTACATCGCCGGCAAGGGCAAGAACGAGAAGCTGGTCGATGTCGAGGGCGGCGCCGACAAGGCCTTCAACGATTATGCCTTCGTCTGGGAGAAGGACAGGCTGCGCTGGTACGTCAATGGCAAGCTTGTGAACACGATTACCGATCCGGCAAAGCTTCCCACCCATGCGCAAAAGATATTCTTCAGCTTTTGGGGCAGCGATACGATGAAAGGCTGGATGGGACCATTCTCGGATCCCGGCCGCAAGCTCACCATGCAAGTGGATCGCGTCGCATTTACCGCACTGGGCCAGCCGTGCCAGTTTCCGGAATCGCTGGTATGCAGCATAACGAACTAGTCGTGAAATCACGCCCTGGAAAAACGCATCTGAACCGGCCGGACCGAAGACAGTCCGAAGCCTTGAACAGGAATGAAACCGAATGAATCTGACGGTCTTTGGAATTGGCTATGTCGGTCTCGTGCAGGCGGCGGTGCTCGCGGAAGTCGGCCATCAGGTGGTGTGCGTCGACGTCGACGCGAAAAAGGTCGAACGGCTCAATCAGGGCCTCATTCCGATTTACGAGCCCGGCCTCGAAAACCTGGTCAAGGAAAACCATGCGGCCGGCCGCATCAAGTTCACCACCGACGCCGTCGCCGCGGTCAAGCATGGCGAGATCCAGATGATCGCCGTCGGCACGCCTCCGGGCGAGGATGGTTCGGCCGACCTCAAATATGTGCTGGCCGTTGCCGAGACTATCGGCCGGGAGATGGACGCACCCAAGATCGTCGTCGGCAAGTCGACCGTGCCGGTCGGCACCTGCGAAAAAGTCAAGGCCAGGATCGCGGCCACGCTGAAGGCGCGCGGTCGCGAGGATCTCGCATTCGACGTCGCCTCCAATCCGGAGTTCCTTAAGGAGGGCTCCGCCGTGGCCGACTGCATGAAGCCCGACCGCATCATCGTCGGCACCGGCAGCGAGAGCACCGAGGCGGTGATGCGCGAGCTTTACGCCCCGTTCAACCGCAACCACGAGAAGATGATCGTGATGGACGTGCGCAGCGCCGAGTTCACCAAATACGCGGCCAACTGCATGCTGGCGACCAAGATCAGCTTCATGAACGAAATGGCCAATCTGGCCGAGGAGCTCGGCGCCGACATTGAGGAGGTCCGCAAGGGCATCGGCAGCGATCCGCGCATCGGCTACCACTTCATCTACCCGGGCCTCGGCTATGGCGGCTCGTGCTTCCCCAAGGATGTGCGCGCCCTGATCAAGACCGCCGAAGGCGTCAAATTCGATGCTAAACTGCTGCGCGCGGTCGAGGAGCGCAACAACGCGCAGAAGTCGGTTTTGTTCGACAAGGTGAACCGCTATTTCAAGGGCAATCTCAAAGGTAAGACCTTCGCGCTGTGGGGCCTGGCCTTCAAGCCCAACACCGACGACATGCGCGAGGCCCCGGCGCGTGTCCTGATGGAAGCGCTCTGGAAGGCCGGCGCAAAGGTGCAGGCCTACGATCCCGAGGCGATGCAGGAATGCCAGCACATCTACGGGCTGCGCGACGACCTGCTTCTGTGCGGAACCAAGGAGGCAGCGCTGCGCGGTGCCGACGCGCTCCTGATCGCCACCGAGTGGAAGAGCTTCCGCGCCCCGTCCTTCGACGCGATGAAGGATGCGCTGACGACGCCGATCATCTTCGATGGCCGCAACCTCTACGATCCCAAGGTCATCGCTCGCCACGGCATCGAATACCACTCGATCGGTAGGATGGCGGCATGAGGCAATTTCCCCGGGAAATTGCGCAAAAACAATGAGATGGACCGGTTCGGCGTTTCCCTGAAACGATGAACCTCTCTAGGCGTCCTGGCGCATCTCGAGATTGGCGAATGGGTTGGTGCATGGATGCCAGCCGGTAAACCGGATCGGGTCGTTTGGCGAACTGCGCCAGGCGTAGTCGGTCAGCATATGGAATTCGGCGATCACCCAACGGTCGAAATGCCTGAGATCCTGCTTCTTCTCTTCGGGCAGCAGCTGGCGCGCGGCTCCCAGTTTCAGCTCCTCAAGCAGAGTGACGGCATCGCCCAGCTTTTCGTTCGGAAATATCCACGGATTGCGGTTCCGAAATTCCAGGACGAATTGCTGCAGATGTTCGATGCGCATGTTGAGCTTGCCGAAGTATTTTTCGAGTGTGACCCGCACCAGGTCCTCCTCCGAAAGCGAGGAAACGGCGGCGTAGGCGATACCTGACGAAGCAACCCCGCCGGCCAGGATGGCCAGCGCCGCGCGTCGCGAAACCTCGATCATCTGGCGTCTCCTTTCATGCTATACGGCTCGCCGCCCGCAAGGAGAGGGCAGCCGCGGTCAGGCTTGGGTTGACGCATGAGCAGCTTGGATAGGTGCTGGTGCCGACGACAACCAGGTTCCGCAGCTGATGGTGGATCATGTCGCTGTCGACGACCGAATCCGCCGGGCTCGAGCCCATCCGCAACGTGCCCTGGACATGCGACTCGGTTGGCCGGATGCCGCGATCGAAAATCTGTTCGACCGGCAATGGCGCGAGAAGCGCTGGCAATTTCTCCAGCGCCCGCGCCATGCCTTCGACGGCATAGTTCGACGGTGCCTTGAAACTGACGAATGCGTTGTCGGCCTTGTCGAGGGTGACAAAGTTTTCGGGATCGAGCAGATTCTCGGTCACGATGACAAGAGGAAGCGTCTGGCGGATACGCCCCTTTTCCGGGCGCATCCCGTGCTGCCAGCGGTTTTCGAAATAGACGAGGGCTGCCGCATGCTGTGACCTGTGGGGGCCGTCATAGAGGCCGAAATTCAAGCCGGTGGTGATGGTGCTGCCGCCAAAATTGTCGACACCGTCGAGATAGGCTTCGAAATTCCATCCGTAGGATTCGTGCAGGCCGCGGCCGACGAATTCGCCCGACAGGCCGGAGCGCAACATGATCGCCGGGCTCTGGATGGCATTGGCGCCGAGAATGAAAAGATCGCCGGTGACCTGGTATTCCTTGCCGTCGTGCATGAATGTGACCGAACGGACCGATCCTCCGACCTGCTCGAGACGACGCACCTCGGCGCCGAGGCAGACCGAAACGTCGGGATGCTCGAAGACATGCATCAGGCCATTGTTGACGGTGAATTTTGCGTCGACCGGGCATAGGCCGCATCGCAAATTGGCACAGCACGCGGTTCGCTGCGCCGTCGGTACACGCGCCCGCGCCGTCGGCATGACAAAGTGCTGGTCCGGCTGCGCCGCCTTCATCATCCGGTCCGGCGTCGACATGTTATGTGGCGGCTGCGGAAACGGCCTGGAGCGGGGCATCATCGCCGCCATGTCGGGATCGCCGGAGATCGACATGACGTCTTCCGCATCGCAGTAGAACGGCTCCAGCTCGTCATAGTCCAGCGGCCAGTCGTTGCCGATGCCGTAAAGGCTTTTCAGCCTGAAGTCGTTCGGATGGAAGCGTGGCGTCTGCGCGAACCAGCAATTCGTGCCGCCGCCCAATCCGATTGTGTAGTTCCAAGGCTTGTCGGAATTGGTCTTGTAGGTCGTCTCATCGTCGATGTCGGTGTTGGCGTTCCGGTCGAGTTGCCATTCATGGGTGTTATGCCGGCCCCATTCCAGAACCAGAATGCGGGCCTTTCGCCGCTTCGCGAACCCATGCAGGAAGAAGGCCGAACCGAAACCGGAACCGATGGCGACGAGATCGAAATGGTCGTTGGCGATTTTGTCCGGCCTGACGTCCAGCACCATTAGATAAAACCCTTTCTTGGGACAAGCGCGTTCATCACGGCCTCGTGCCACTCCTTCGTGCCGCGCCGGTTCGCGTCGCGACGCGCATCAGGCCCCTATGCAGCTTTTCGTGAAGGCTGTTGTGTGGCCTTGTCGAGCAGCGAGAAGAAAGTCGCGAACTGGCGCTCGGGATTAAGGGCGGGGCGCTCGGAGAATGTCCGCGCGGCCGCCGAGAGCCGTGCATATTCCCGGCTGTCGTTCCACAACAGCCGGATCGCAGCCACCCAGTCGGCGAGCGGAGCCTCGTAGTCCAGCACCATGCCGCCGGCGCCGATCGCTTCGGGTAGGCCGCCGCGGCGCGAGCCGACAACCGGGATGCCGCTGCAATGGGCTTCCGATGCCACCCGGCCCCAGGCCTCTTCCCATTTGCTCGGGGCAAGCAGGATCTTCGTGCGGCCATAAACCGTCTTCATGTCGCTGGTGCGGCTCTCCAGCGTGACATTGCCGAGCGGCGCGATCGTCTGCTCGATGCGTGCCCGATGATCGTCGTCGAGCTTCCAGCTTTCGACGAACAGGAACGGGATTTCGGAACATGCCTCGGCAATGCGCACCGCAAGCTCGAAGCCCTTTTCCTCATAGGGGTTGATCAGTGTGACGAATTCGCCAGTCGTCGGCGTGGAGTAGAATGCCGGATTGATGGTCGGCGGGATGACCGTCGAATCGATGTCGAACCTTTCCTTGTAGGTGCGCGCCGTGAATTCGGAATTGGCGATGTAGTGCGCCGAATGCAGCTCGCGCAGGTCGCCCCCCAATTCATGGAACTCGACATTCCTGAGATAGACGACCAGCGGCACGCCCTCGGCCTGCAGCGCCTTGCCGATCGGAACCGACTTGTGGCATTGGACCACGGCGACGTCGGGCTTCAATTTCTCGACGGCAAAGCGCGCGGCCTCCCAAGGGAACCAGGCGCGCACCACGGGATAGCCGGGATAGCTGTCGATGACCGCGCGCTGCCTCAGAAGCTTCATCTTGGCGCGCGCCTTGAGCCCGAAAACGCCCTGGCCGAACAGGGCGGCAAGCACCGACGCCTCATGCCCATGCTCGAGCAACTGCTCGGCCAGATGATGGGTGCTGGACTGGACACCGCCGCTGAATTGCGGCGTGTACCCATTGCCGCCTGCAAAAAGGATTTTCATGGGACAGGGCTCCTTGTCGCATCTCGCATTTCGGTGAGGTCAGGCCGGACGTTTGACGCGGTTCTTGAGCGTCTCGTAGCCGCGTTCGCCAAGCAGCGTGCGCGCGACATTCTTGATGGCCGTTTTGCGTCCGTCAGGCGAATTGATCTGCCGCAATCTGGCCGGGAGATTGCGCGCGCTCTGCCCGAGTGCCGGCAGCGACAGCGCATCGGGATAGCTTACCAGATGTGTCTCCACGCACAGCACCGGTTTGCCGGATAGGCTGGCGATCTTGAGCGCCTGCGGATGCTCGCTTTCGATGAACAGGATGGCATCGGACTTGCGATAGAAATCGGCCTTGAAACTGCCATGCACGCCAAGCCGCTGCCGTTCCGCCTTGCTCGGCAGGTCGAGCATGATCAGGTGATCATATTGGATGTCGTGCTTGGCAAGCCATGCTTCGGTAAGCTTGCGGTATTTCTCGAGCCGGCTGGTGACGAGCCAACCGATCTTGCGGGTCGGGCAGTGGAGCGGCAGCGCTTCGCTCAAGAATTTCTCGTAGGCCGGCCCGTCGTCGTTTTCGGCTTCGGTCGGATCCAGGCAAAGCACGCCGTCAATGTCGACGCAGCTTTGGGCGAGGAATTTGTGGTGCATGAAGTTCCACTGGAACATCCGTGGATGCGGCACCACTTCGAAGACGAGATCGGTTTCCTGGTATTGCGGCACCAGGCCGAATACCGCAGCATAGGTGAAATCCGCCTTGATGCCGGCGGCTTCTATCCGGCTGCGTGCGTCGCGCATGGCCGCGCCGCCGCTGACGCTGTCGTCGATCACCAGCACCTTGCGCATTTCGGAAGCCTTGCGGTCGAGCGCGGCACGGCGTTTGGTGACGCCCGAAGTATAGATCTTGCCGGCGAGGAAACTGTCCAGGTCGGTCATCGGGATGTTCGCCGTCAGGCTGACCAGCGTTGCGGCAAGGATACCGCTGCGGGGAACGCCGACCACCAGGTCGATGTCGCGCGGCAGCCGGCGAAGGTTCCTGACAATGGCATCGTTCATGTCGGAGATCGATCGGTAGTGCATGGATTAGACCCGGTCCTCGTATGAATGTCCGTACATGTTACTTCGCCTCGCTTGGTGCAGCCGCGGGCACCCGTGCCGGCAAGAGCTTCAAGGCCTCGCGCAATGCCTCGCGGCCGGAAGCGAATGCCACCGCGATCACGATGGTGATCATGTAGGCCAGCACCGCAGCACTCGCCATGGCGACGATGTGCTGCCCGGGCAGCAGCGGCTTGGCGAACCAGATGGCGGCAAGCGCCAGATGCGCGCCAAGCACGAAGGGCGTTGCCGCGCGCAGCACATGGCTTGCCCTGAGCGGCCCGGTCTTGCCGATATAGAGCCACAGGAAGGGTGTTCTCAGATACTCGCTGGCCGCATAGGCGATCGCCACGCCGAGCGCGCCATAGGGCAGGCCTATGATGAAGGCCAGCACCGAGGTCAAGGCTGTGATGATACCCCAGCGCATGAAATCGCCTGAGCGGCCCTGGCTGACGAAAAGCCATCCCGCCGGATTGTTGAGCGGCTGCAGCAGCCCGGCAAAACCGAGCGCCAGGAAGATATCGGAGCTCTGCCGCCACTGTTCGCCAAGCACGAAGGGGATGAGCACGTCGGACATGGCGGTGGCGAAGGCAACGCCGGGAAGCGCCACCAGCAAGATCAGCGGCATGACGCGAAGATAGGCGCTGCGGTAGCGGTCCGGTTCGTCCTTCAGCCTGGAAAGGGCAGGCACCATCACCTTCGACAACGGATTGGTGATCTGGCTCAACGGAAACAGCAGCAGCTTGTAGGCGCGGTCGTAAAGCCCGAGCTGCGCCTCGCCCCAGTATTTTCCGATCAGCACATTGTCGAGGTTGCGGGCGAAGAAATTGGCGAAATTGAACCCGGTGATGCCGGCGCCGAAATTGATCAGCGCGCTGATGCCGTCTACCTTGCGCGGCAGGCTGGGTCGCCAGCGCGAGCTCGCCCAGAAGCAAAGCGTCGGCAGCACGGCGCCTGTCAGCGTGCCGGCAAAAAGCGCCCAGTAGGAACGGTCGATGAACGTCCAGGCGATCGAGACGGCAAGGCCGGCGATGGCGCTCGCGACATCAATGACGGCGAGGCGAACGAATTGCATGCGCCGCGTCAGCAGCGCCAGGTGCTGGGCGCCAAGGCCGTAGGCGATGATCTGCAGCCCCAATGCGGCCACCAGACCCGCCACCCGCGGTTCGCCGTAGAACGCCGCGACCAGGGGTGCGGCACCGGCAAGCACGCAGGCGAGCAACGTGCTGACCGCGACATTGATCCAGAAGAGGTAGTTGACCTCCTCATGCCTGATTCCACTTTTCTGGATTGTCGCCTGGGTCAGACCGAAATCCTGGAACAGCGCGATGAAGGCGAGCACCGGCGCGCACATCGCCACGACGCCGAAGTCCTGCGGCGACAAAAGCCGCGACAGGACGATGACGGAGACGATCTGCGTCGCAACACGCACCGATTGTGCCAAGGCCGTGACGATAGCGCCACGTCCGACCGATCTGCGAAGAGAACCCTCTGGCGGATCGAATGCATTGGCTTGCAAATTCAGGATCCCTGATCTTGTGCCGGCCCGGTCACCAAACTACGGCAATATTTTTGCAGTGCAACAAAAAACGTGGATTTCTGCTACGTCGCACCAAAAATGTTGCGATGCAGCAAAAGCTGTACTAACTTCCTCGCGGGCGGGCCAACAGCGGTCGAATTTTCATGCTGCATGTCTTGTACTTGGTACACGACGTCTCCGACCCGGCGGTACGCCGGCGTATCATAATGCTCAAGGCAGGCGGCGCTGAGGTTACTTTGGCGGGTTTCCGTCGGTCCGTGAGCCCGATTGCCGACGTCGAGGGATTGCGGCCGATCGACCTTGGCGCGACGCGCGATGGCCGATTCGGTCAGCGTCTGGCTGCGGTTGCGAGGGCGGCGGCTTCCATCGGCTCGAGACTTGGTTCGATACCCAGGCCCGACCTGATCATCGCGCGCAATCTGGAAATGCTGGCGCTTGCCCGGCGCGCCCGGTCGGCGTTCCAGGCATCGGTGCCGATCGTCTATGAGTGTCTCGACATCCATCGCCTACTGCTTCGCGACGACTTTCTGGGCAAGGCGATGCGCGGCACGGAGCGCTATCTGGCCAGGGACGTCAAACTCCTGGTGACGAGTTCGCCGGCCTTCATTGCCAATTATTTCAAGCCGTTCGGGCAGGTCGCGGCGCCGGTAGAGCTGCTCGAGAACAAATATTTCGAGACTGCCGCTATGTCACCGGACGATGGTATGGCGGCAGAGAA
>NZ_NWQG01000212.1:0-26623 GCF_002529485.1 Mesorhizobium sanjuanii | reverse complement strand
GGTGAAGGCTGACCGTATCCGTCAGGGTCGGGGAGGAGGTCGACCCTGGCGAAATTCCTTAACTTCAGATCGCCTTGCGGGCGACGATCTTGATCTCGTCGCGGATGATGCCGAGATCATGGAGCTGGCGGTTCGAAAGGCGACCCAGTTCGTTGACGGTGTCGCGGTAAACGCGCCAGTTACGATAGTTGCGGATCAGGTTCATTGTCGTTCTCTCTTCAAAACTGGTTCGGACCATTTGCGGTCCGAAGGGACTAGACCGCCCTGCGAGCGACGTAGTGGATGTCGCTGCGGCTGATGCCGAGGTCGGTCAGTTCGCGGTTGCTCAGGCGGCTCAGCTCGGAAACGGTGTCCCGGTAGCGGCGCCAGTTGCGGTAGTTGCGGATCAAGTTCATGGTATTTCTCGTTTCGTCTTTCTTTCGGATCATTCCGTCTTTGTGTACGCCGTGAAAATAGGTGGGGTTATATCGGTTTAAAAGCGCTATCGCTGCATGGCAGCAATGCAAATTGTGCAATGCAACATCACAACGCGCTCACGGCTTCATCACAAAGAAGCCCGAATTGGAAAATGCCTTGGCGCCAATGGCTTGGCCGGTTCGGCTAAAAATACGACCCAGGCAGGGGAGGCAAAGGGGGAAGCATGGCGAGCTATTCGTCACGGGTCAGGGCCGATATCGCGCGATGGCTGCAGGCCGGCCTGATCGATGCCCCGACGGCGGGCGCGTTGACGCGCGACGTTGAGGCTAATGAACGCAAATCGCTGAGCTTCGGTTCGATCCTGGCGATGATGGCGGCGCTGTTGTTTGGCGCGGCCATCCTGATCTTCGTCGCCGCCAATTGGGAAGCCATTCCGCGGCTGGCGCGGGTGGCGGCGCTGTTCGCCATCATTCTGGCCGGTTATGTCGGCGGCGCGGTGTTGAAGATGCGCGACCATGCGGCGATCGGCGAGGCGCTGTGGATCGTCGCCGCCGCTGCCTTCGGTGGATCGATCGCGCTGATCGGCCAGATGTACCATCTTTCCGGTGACGAGGCGTCGGCGCTGATCACCTGGGGTGCGGGCACGGCGCTGGCGGCCGTCGCGCTGCGCTCAAACCCGCTGACCGTCGCTGCCGTCGGCATTGCCGATGCCTGGCTGTTCCTGAAGGGGTTCGACTATTTCCGGCGCACGGAATTTCCGCATCTCTTCGTCGTCATGGCAATCGTGCTGTTTGGCATTTCGTTCTGGACCCGCAGCCAGACGGCGCGGCATCTGATTGTCCTGTCGGTCATCTTCTATCTCGTGCTGTTGGCGATGGACTACGAGACCCTGCAGGTCGCTATTCCGCTCGTGGTCGTTTCGGCGCTGCTGTTCGCGGCAGCGATCTTCGCCGCCGGTCCTGTCGACAGGATCCTGCAGCTTGGCGGCCGGCTGCCCCTGCACGCGCTGATCGGCTTTCTCACCGGCCTGGCGATGATCCAGTTCGAGCTGGCGGATGAAGCGAGCTACACCAGCGGCTTTGCCATGGCCTCGGCCGTGGCGCTCGCCGGCATTGCAGCGGCGATCGTGCTCGGCGGCCGCGAGAGCAGGGGCTTGCGCTGGATTGCCTATGCCGGCTTCGCCTTCGAACTCGCCATCATCTATGTGTTGATGCTGCAATCGATGCTCGACACGGCAGGCTTCTTCCTGGCCGCCGCGGTGCTGCTCGGCATCCTTGCCTTCGTCATCATCCGCATCGAAAAGCGCATGAAGGCGCCAGGCCTGGAAGGAGCGAGAGCATGATGACCGGCAAAAGACTTGTCATCTCGGCGCTGGTGCTGGCCCTCGTCCAGATCGGTTTTTTGAGCTGGATCATCGCCGGCCGGGCGGCGATCCTGCGCGACGGGAAGGAGGTTCTCCTGAAGGTCGAGCCGGTCGATCCGCGCGATCTGCTGCGCGGCGACTATATCAGCCTCGGCTACGATATCTCGCGCATACCGGTGACGCTGATTGCCAACATCCCGGCTGGCAAGCTATCGAGCGACGACACGCCGATCGTGGTCAGGCTGAAGCCGGGCGCCGACGGCTATTGGCAACCGACCGCTGCCTGGTTCGGACAGGCGCCGGCGCCGGCCGCATCCGACGAGGCCGATATCGTCGGCCACGTCGCTGAGGGCTGGGATCTGCGCACGCCGGAAGCGACGATCGCGCCGGACTACGGCATCGAGCGGTTCTATCTGCCGGAAGGCGAGGGCATGGCGATCCAGAACGACATGCGGGTGCGCCCGTTCGGCATCCGCGTCGCGCTCGCCAAGGACGGCACGGCGCAGATCAAGGCGCTGATGGACGGCGACAAGACGCTGTTCGAGGAACCGCTTTATTAGCGCGCATAGGTGTCGGCGCTAACTGCTGGACAGTGCGCAGTCCTCCTTCGCCAAAGCGAAGGGTGGTGCGGATGAAGGGACTCGAACCCCCACGCCTTTCGGCACTGGAACCTAAATCCAGGGCGTCTACCAATTCCGCCACATCCGCATTGCCCGGCCAATCCCATGTAGCCATCATTCTGTCAATGTCGCAGGCCACATCGGGGTCATTGGCCGGCGCATGATACCGAAAATCGAAAAATCGATTTTCGGTAAGGGTCATGCGCCAAAATCAGGGTGCTACAGCGTCCTTTGCGCATCCGAGAGGACGCGCGGCGCAGTAGATGCGAAGATGGTTGAAAATCGGCCGCGCCTGTGACAAAAGGCGTGTCGAATGTGACGGGACGCGACGATCCGCTTCTGCTGAATGTGATAAGAAGTAGGAAAAACAAAGACTTATTCACATTTTGGAGCGTATTTCCTGAGGATTTGAGCCGCGTTGGGCGGGCAAAACCCTGAAGTCCGGCGCCAAAAGCCATTCCCGGCAAAGATCATACCGGCAGGTTGTAACGGCAGAAGCCGTTTGGCGGCCTCATTGGTGGAAACAAAGGTTTTATTATGCAGGTCACCGAAACGCTCAACTCCGGTCTCAAGCGCGAGATCAAGATCACCGTGCCGGCCGGTGACATGGAAGCCAAGCTGATGGCGCGGCTTACCGACGCCAGGAACAAGGTCCGCATCAACGGCTTCCGTCCCGGCAAGGTGCCGGTGCAGCACCTGCGCAAGGTCTACGGCAAGTCGTTCATGGCCGAAGTGGTCAATGAGATTCTCAACGATTCGACCCGTTCGATCATCACCGGGCGCGGCGAAAAGGCCGCAATGCAGCCCGAAGTGATCATGACCGAGGACGAGAAGGAGGCCGAGAAGATCCTGGCCGGCGGCGCCGACTTCGAGTTCCGCCTGAATTACGAGATCATCCCGGAGATCGAGATCAAGGATTTCTCCGACATCAAGGTGACGCGCCAGGTCTTCGACGTGCCTGACTCCGAGATCGACGAGCAGGTCCAGCGCGTCGCCGAATCGGCGCGCAGCTACGAGCCGAAGACCGGCAAGGCCGCCGAAGGCGACCGCGTGAGCATCGACTATGTCGGCAAGATCGACGGCGAGGCGTTTGCCGGCGGCGCCGGCACCGACCAGCCGCTGGTGCTCGGCTCCAAGGAATTCATCCCGGGCTTCGAGGATCAGCTCATCGGCGCCAAGGCCGGCGACGAGAAGCAGGTCACCGTGACCTTCCCGGAAAACTACCAGGCGGCGCATCTGGCCGGCAAGGAAGCCACCTTCGACGTCACCGTCAAGGAAGTCTCCAAGCCCGGCGCGCTGGAGATCAACGACGAGACGGCCAAGAATCTCGGCCTGGAGTCGCTGGAGCGCCTGCGTGAGGTGGTGCGCACCCAGATCGAGAACCAGTTCGGTTCGATGACGCGCCAGAAGGTCAAGCGCCAGCTGCTCGACCAGCTCGACGCAGCCTATTCGTTCGAGGCGCCGTCGAAGCTCGTCGAGGCCGAATTCTCCAACATCTGGAACCAGGTCACCCGCGATCTCGAAGCCGCCGGCCGTACCTTCGCCGACGAGGAGACGACGGAAGAAGAAGCGCGCGCCGAATATATGCGCCTTGCCGAACGTCGCGTGCGCCTTGGCCTGGTTCTGGCCGAGATCGGCGAAAAGGCCGGCGTGACCGTGTCGGACGAGGAACTGCAGCGCGGCCTGTTCGAGCAGGTTCGTCGCTATCCGGCCAACCAGCAGCAGGAAGCCTTCGAATTCTACCGCAGCAACCCCGAGGCGCTGAACACGCTGCGCGCGCCGATGTTCGAGGAGAAGGTCGTCGACCATCTGCTCGGCCAGATCTCGGTCACCGACGTCAAGGTCAGCAAGGAAGAGCTGATGGCCGACGACGAGGAAGCCGAAACCACGACCAAGGCGAAGCCGGCGAAGAAAGCCGCTGCGAAGAAGGCTGAGAAGGCCGACGACGCGGACGAGCCCAAGAAGAAGGCCGCGCCGAAGAAGAAAGCCGCCAAGGACGACGAATAATTCGGCATTATTCCTGCGAATTGCGAAAGGCCGCCCTCGTGGCGGCCTTTTTCGTTGTCGTCGACGGTGCGATGTTTCAGGCGACCTGCAGATCGTCGGCGGCGATGTCGAGCAGCCGGTTCATCGCGGCCCTGGCTCCGGCGGTGTCGCGCATGCGGATCGCCTCGAGTACGGCCTGATGCGCGGCAAGCGCCCGCGACTGCGCTTCCATCAGCCTGTTGGTGACGAGGAAGGACGCACTCAGCGCCGCCTCCAGCATCCCGATCAAGCCCTTCAGAACGACGTTGTGGCTGGCCGCGATCACGCTGCGGTGGAAGGCAAGGTCGGCCCGGCAGACGCCGTCGAGGTCGTGCGGGATCGAATCGCGCATGGCGTTGAAGGCGGCCTCGATCGCGGCGAGGTCGGAGCCGGTGCCACGCCTGGCGGCAAGCTCGGCGGCGGCCGGCTCAAAAATGCGGCGCGCCTCGATGAGGCCGGAGATCAGCTCACTGTCGTTCTGGATATCCGGATGCCAGCTCAGCACCACCGGATCGAGCAGCCGCCAGTCGTCGCGCGAGAGCACGCGTACGCCGACCCGGCGCCGCGCCTCCACCAACCCCTTGGCCGACAGCACCTTGACCGCTTCGCGCACCGAGGTGCGGCTGACGCCGAGCATGGCGCAGAGCTCTTCCTCCCGCGGCAGCACTTCGCCCGGCCGGTAGGCGCCGCCAAGGATGCGGCTGCCGAGCACATTGACCACGGAATCGTGGATACGGCTGCCGCCACCGCCTTCGGTCTCGACGCGGCGCAACGAACCGTCTTCAGCCACGCCAAGATCAGATGCCATGGTTTCCCAGCCCTTCTTCAGCCTGCAACTGATAGGCGCGACCGGCGCGCCGCGCAACGCCACCGTCAGTCATGATAGAGCACCGAGCGGCCGCCATCGACGACGATGCAGGCGGCGTTGAGGAAGGGCGCCTCGTCGGAGGCGAGGAACAGCGCCGTCATCGCCACCTCCTCGGGTTTGCCGATGCGCTTTTGCGGGTGCAGATCATAGGTACGCCGCCGCTCCGCCTCGGGGTCCGGAAACGTGTTCCAGTAGTCGATGGCGATCTGCGTCTCGATGTAGCCGGGCGCGATGGCGTTCACCCGCACACCCCTTGCCGCGTAGTCGATGCCGAGCGCCCGGGTCAGGCCCAGCAGCCCATGCTTGGCGACGGGGTAGGGGAAGCAACCTGGGATGATCGAGAAACTGTGCGTGGAGGCAATGTTGACGATCGAGCCGGCGCCCTGGTCGAGCAAGGCCGGCAGCACGGCCTTGCTCATGCGCCAGACGCCGTCGAGATCGATGTCGAAGCAGCGCCGCCATTCGGCTTCGCTTGTCTCCAGCGGATCGTGGAAGACGTTGATGCCGGCATTGTTGACGAGGATGTCGATCCGGCCAAAGCTCTCCTTCGCCAGCGTAGCGACGGCTTCGACGGAAGCGGTCTGGCGGACGTCGCACGGCACAAACAGGACGCTTGTCCTGTTTGGCGAAAGATCCTTTGCGACCGCCTCGCCGGTCGCCTCGTCGATCTCGGCGATGACGACCTTCGCGCCTTCGCGATGGAAGACGCGGGCAATCGCTTCGCCGATGCCGCGCCCGGCGCCGGTTATGATCGCGACCTTGTCCTGCAGGCGTCCGGTCATTTCATCCTCACCAGTCGACGACCGTGCCGTCCGGCATCACGGCGTTCTGCGTGTGCAGCACTTCGGGCGCGAAGGGATGGCGCGCGCAAGCCGCCTCGTCAACCTCGATGCCCAGACCGGGCGCCTCCGGCACCTGCCAGAAACCGTCGACCATGCGGATCGGACCTTTGACCACATCGAAATACCACGGCACCGCGCCGACCATTTCCTCCTGGATGACATGGTTTGGCGTCGAGACGGCGAAGTGCAGGGCGGCGACGCCGGCGATCGGCCCGAGCGGGTTATGGGGAGCGACGCCGACGCCGACGGCCTCGGCATGGGACGCGATCTTCTTGGCCTCGGAGAGCCCGCCGCAATGGCAGATGTCGGGCTGGATGATGCTGACCGCGCCGGCTGACAGCAGTTCGACGAACTCCGCGCGTTCGACCAGCCGCTCGCCGGTTGCCAGCGGCACCGAGGTGCGGGCGGCGAGCGCCTTCAGCCCGGCCGTGTCGCCGGGCGGCAACGGCTCCTCGACAAACATCGGCCGGCTGGGGGCGAGGGCGTCGATATAGGCAAGGGCTGCGGCAACTGACGCCGGGCGGCCATGAAAATCGACCATGATCTCGATCTCCGGCCCGACCGCCTTGCGCAGCGCCTCCATCAGCCGCGCCACCTTGTCCACATTGGGCAGCGGTGCGTGATAGTGGGTGTAGGGAATGAACACCGCCTTGAAGGCACGATAGCCTTTCTCGACCACGGCATGCGCGCGCTCGACCAGCGGATCGGTTTCCATCGTCTCGTAGACGGCGCGCATGTCGCCGAGACCGAGATGGGTATAGACGCCGACCTTGTCGCGCACCTTGCCGCCAAGCAGACGCCAGACGGGCACGCCGAAATGCTTGCCCAAGATGTCCCACAATGCCATCTCGATGCCGGAGATCGCGCTCATGCCGATGGCGCCGAGCCGCCAGAACGACTGCTTGCGCATGACCCGTACGGCCTGTTCGATGTCGCGAGGGTCGCGCCCGACGATCAGCGGCGCCAGATCCTCGACAGCGCCGACCACGGCCCGGGTCTTCCATTCCAGTGTCGCTTCGCCCCAGCCATGCAGCTCCGGCTCGTCGGTCAGCACCTTCACGAACACCCAGTTTCGCATTTCCGCATTGACCACGCGGGTCTCGATGCCTGTGATCTTCACTTGGGAACTCCCGCGCAATCGCCTAATAGATCATATCTATATCGCACGTTAGTCGACTTTGATGGTGCGTTCAACGTCAATTGTGATGCTGCAATGCAGCAAATCGGCGCAAACCCGCATCTATGATGCCCAGAAAGGCGTTGACAGCTGGATTAAACATAGTATCTATAAATTAGTTTGATCCGATCTAGATGTTAATGTCGATCTCGGATTGGGCAAGTCCCGTAGGAAGAGGTTGCCCGCAGGCAGATTTGGCATCGGCGCCGCTACGGGCGCAATTCACCATCCGTTGGGAGGACGACATGAAATCCATGAAGCAGTTTGCAATCGCCGCGCTGGCGGCGGCCGCGTTTGCCTCGGCAGCCGCGCCGGCGCTGGCCGATTCGACCGGCATCGGCGCCATCTATCTCGACGACGTCGGCTTCTACGCCGCCGTGCGCAAGGGCATCCAGGACGGCGCCAACTCGATGGGCAAGAAAATCGATCTGCTCGAGACCAATGCGCGCGCCGATCCCGGCGCAGAAGCCTCTTTCATCGACCGCCTGATCTCGGCCAACGTCAAGGCGATCATCCTGTCGGCCGTCTCTGCCGACGGTTCGGTGCGCGCCATCAAGCGGGCGCATGAGGCCGGCATTCCGGTCGTGTGCTACAACACCTGCATCAACGATGCCGACATGAAGAAATATGTCTATGCCTATGCGGTCGCCGATCCGACGGAGTTTGGCCGCCAGCTCGGCGACGTCGCGGCCGACTACTTCATTGCCCAGGGCATCAAGGAGCCGAAGATCGGCGTGCTGAATTGTGAATTCGTGGAAGTCTGCGTCAAGCGCCGCGAAGGCTTTGAGGCAGCGCTCAAGGCCAAGGTTCCCGGCTATGTCATCTCGGCGAACCAGCGCGGCACCGTGCTCGACGATGCCGTGTCAGTGAGCGATCAGATGCTGTCGGCCAATCCGGACATCAACGCTTTCTTCGGCGAGGGCGGCGATGCCGGCACCGGCGCGGTGCGCACCATCAAGCAGCGCGGCCTGACCGGGAAGGTCGTCGTCTTCGCTGCCGACATGACGTCTTCGGCTGCGACGGAACTCGCCGATTTCTCGGTGATGAAGGCAGTCGCCGACGTCTCCGGCCAAGGCATCGGCAAGCTGGCACTCGAACAGGCGCTGAACGGCGCCGAGGGCAAGAAGGCCGCAGATATCATCGTGCCCATGGGCATATCGATCTTCAAATCGGCCGACGATGCCAAGAAGTGGCTCGAGACCCACAAGGACGGCCTTTCCTGATCGCATCCTCCCGAACCATGCGATGCTGGCCGCCGCGCTGCGGCGGCCAGTCCTTTCGGGAAACAACTTTTCGGGAAACCGCCAATCTCGGATACTGCCCACGGCCAAAAGGGCCGGGGTCCGGAGCCTGACCATGCCAAAGATGCTTGCCGCCTACCTGCCAGGCAATTCCACCGTCGACCTGCGCGAGATCGACCGCCCGCAACCGGGCATCGGCCAGGTGCTCCTGAAGATGAAGGCGTCCGGCATCTGCGGCAGCGACATCCACTATATCTATCACAAGCATCTCGGCGACGATCCGCGCACGTCCTATCAGGGCGTGGTGGCAGGGCATGAGCCGGCTGGCCAGGTTGTCGAGCTTGGCGCCGGCTGCCGGCATTTCAAGCCGGGCGACCGTGTCGCCGTCTATCATATTTCCGGCTGCGGCTTCTGCCGCAGCTGCCGCAAGGGGTTCCAGATCTCCTGCACCGATCCGCAGCGCGCCGCCTATGGCTGGCAGCGCGATGGCGGTCATGCCGAATATCTCGTCGCCGACGAGCGCGACCTCGTGCATCTGCCCGACACACTGTCCTATCGCGACGGCTGTTTCATCTCTTGCGGCGTCGGCACTGCTTACGAGGCCGTGCTGCGCGGCAATGTTTCGGGCAGCGATGCCGTGCTCGTCGTCGGCCTCGGGCCGGTCGGCATGGCGACGCTGATGCTGGCCAAGGGCCGCGGTGCGCGCCTGGCCATCGGTGTCGATACCCAACCCGATCGGGTCGAGACGGCGAGGAAGCTCGGCCTGCTCGATCACGGCCTCGTCGCCGGGCCGGAGGCGATCGGCGCCATCAACGAGCTGACCAAAGGCGGCGCTGCCGTCGCCATCGACTGCTCCGGCAATCCGCGCGGCCGGGTGCTGGCGCTGCAGGCGACCCGCACCTGGGGGCGCTGCGTCTATATCGGCGAAACCGGCAAGGTCGAGTTCGACGTCAGCGACGACCTTCTGCACCGCCAGCGGACCATCTACGGCTCGTGGGTAACCAGCGTCCACAATATGGACCAGTGCTGCGAGGATCTCGACGCCTGGGGCCTGCATCCGCACGACATCATCACCGATGCCTTCCCGCTGGAAAAGGCGCCCGAAGCCTATGCGCTGATGGCTGGCGGACGCTCCGGAAAAGTCATCGTCGAATTTCCGGACTGAGTGATGGCCGATCTCGAAATCGCCAATGAAGCACTGGGTCTCACCGTCACCACCACCGGCGGAGCGATCTGGCGGTTCTTTTGCCGTTCGGGCGATCTGAAGAAGCCGCTGTTTCGCGAGCCGCCGCAGGGATCGGAACGGGAAGCGCTGAAATCCGGCTGCTTTCCGCTGGTGCCTTTCGGCAACCGGGTACGCGGCAACCGCTTTTCCTTCGAAGGCCGCGAGCATTCGCTTGAGCCCAACATGGACTGGGACAGGCACTATCTGCATGGCGACGGCTGGACAAGCGAATGGCAAATTGTCCGCCACACGGGCACAGAGATCACACTTGCGTTCAGCCACCGTGGCGACGGCACGCCATACACCTACGATGCCGAGCAACGTTTCTCGCTTGCCGGCTCCACACTGACGACGACGCTTTCCGTCACCAACCGCGGCGACATCGCGCTGCCGTTCGGTCTCGGCTGGCATCCATATTTCCCGCTGACAAAAGGAACAACACTCAAGGCAGCCGCTCGGTCCTATTGGGACGAGGATTCCTCCTGGCTGCCGACCGTCGAGCAACCGGTCACCGGTGACATCGACTTCACCCAGCCACGCGGTCTGCCGCGCCGCTGGGTCAACACGGTTTTCGAAGGCTGGAACGGCGGGGCCGATATCGACTGGCCGGAGCGCGGGATTTCTCTGGCGATCGATGCCGATCCCATTTTTTCCCGTTATCTGGTCTTCGTCTCCGATCCGGCCTTCGATGCCGGCTACGACTATGATTTCTTTTGTTTCGAACCGATGAGCCACAGCGCCGACGGGCATAACATGGCCTCCGGCGGCGGGCTGGTGAAGTTGGCGCCTGGCGAAAGCCTCACGGGCTCCGTCCGCTACACCTGCCACCGGCCCTGACAAGGAAGATTGCGATGAGCGCGACAACAACCAACCATCGGCGCGGGTTTCGCCTGTTCGCGCTCGACATGAACGAGATCGGCCTGATCGTCATCCTGCTCGTCCTCTATTTTGGCTTCGGCGCGACCACCAACGGCTTTCTGTCGGCCAACAACCACCTCTCGCTGTTGCGCGACGCGGCTTCCATCGCGATTGCCGCCTGGGCGGTGACGCTGATCATCATCGCCGGCGAGATCGACGTCAGCGTCGGGCCGATGGTCGCTTTCACCTCCGTCTGCCTCGCCTTCATGCTGAAGGCCGACGTCAACGTCGCGCTCGCCATCCTGGCGGCGCTTGCCATCGGTGGTGCGCTGGGCACCTTTGCCGGATCGTTGCGCGCCTATTTCGGCGTGCCGTCCTTCGTCGCCACGCTCGGCCTGTGGAGCGCGCTGCGCGGCATGTCGTTCTTCACCACCAACGCGCTACCGGTCACCTTTCCCGACAACGCCTTTCTCGACATCCTTGCCGACAACATGTTCGGCATCCCCACCTCGGCCATCGTCATGCTGGTGCTGTTCGCCATCTTTTCCTTCGTCAGTCAGAAGACCGCCTATGGCCGGTCGATCTTCGCCGTCGGCGGCAATGCCAATGCCGCGGAACTGTGCGGCATCAACGTCGCGCGCATTCGCGTGCTGATCTTCACCACATCGGGCGTGATGGCAGCCCTTGCCGGCGTGCTGTTGACCGCGCGGCTCGGCTCCGGCAATGCCGGCACCGCCTCCGGCCTTGAATTCGACGTGATCGCCGCCGTCGTCATCGGCGGCACGGCGCTGTCGGGCGGGCGCGGCTCGATGCTCGGCACACTGCTCGGCGTCTTCGTCATCACGCTGATCGGCAACGGGCTGGTGCTGCGCGGCATCAATCCGTTCTTCCAGGAAGTGGTGCGCGGCGTCATCATCGTCGCCGCCGTGCTCGCCAACATCCTGGTCACGCGCTATCGCGAGCGCCGCATTTTCGGCGTGTAACGGAAAACGGGAGGATCAGCCCATGCAGACCGCCCGCAAGCAGGATCCGCAGCCCCTGGTCGCCGCCGTGCGCGGCGCCACCAAGCACTATCCCGGCGTGCTGGCGCTGGACGATGTCGATTTCGAAATTCGGCGGGGCGAAGTCCGCGCCTTGCTCGGCAAGAACGGCGCGGGGAAATCGACGCTGATCCGGCTCTTGACCGGGGCCACCGTGCCCGATGGCGGCGAGGTCACGATCGACGGCGCGGCGCTGACCGGCTCCGGCACCCAGCGCACGGTCGAAGCGGCCCGGCTCGGCGTGCGCGCCGTCTATCAGGAACTGAGCCTGATCGTCGGCATGAGCATTGCCGAGAACCTGTTCCTCGGCCGCTGGCCGTCCAGCATGGGTGTGCTCTCCCATGGCGAGATGGAGCATCAGGCGCGCGAGACGCTGGCGCGGCTCGGGCTGACGCTCGATCCGCGCCGGCGCGTGGCGACGCTGAGCCCGGCCGAACGGCAGCTCGTGGAGATTGCCCGCGTCATGATCGGCGAGCCGAAGCTCGTCATCCTCGACGAGCCGACCAGCTCGCTCGCGGCAGCCGAGGTCAAGCTCCTGTTCAAGGCCGTGCGCAGCCTGGCCGCCGCCGGCATTGCGGTGATCTATGTCAGCCATCGCATGAACGAGATCCGGCAGATCGCCCAGGCCGCCACGGTGATGCGCGACGGCAAGGTCGCGGGTACCGTCGAGGTGGCCGACGCCGACACCGCCGAGATCATCCGGCTGATGCTTGGACGCGGCGAACAGGAGGATCGGCTGGTCGGCGAGGCGAGGGGAGGCGATGCCGTCCTGTCGGTGCGCGATCTTGCCGTGCCACCGAAGCTTTCAGGGGTCTCGTTCGATCTGAAACGCGGCGAGGTGCTGGGTTTCGCCGGCCTGCTCGGCTCGGGGCGCACCGAGTTGCTGAGGGCGATCGGCGGGCTCGATACCGTGCGCGTCGGTACCGTGCTGCTCGGCGGGAAAGACATCACCCGCGCCTCCTATGGCGAGCGGGTCAAGAGCGGCATCGGCATGACGCCGGAGAGCCGCAAGGAGGATGGTATCGTGCCGCTGCTCGGCGTCGACGAGAACACGGTGGCGACTGACTTCTCGAAAGTGGCGGTGAACGGCGTCATCTCGGCATCGAGGATGGCGGACGCGGCAGGCGACATCATCCGTCGTATCGGCATCAAGACGGCGCGTATCGACACGCCGGTCGGCACACTCTCGGGCGGCAACCAGCAGAAGGTGGTGATCGGCCGCTGGGTCTATGCCGGCAGCCGTGTCCTGCTGCTCGACGAGCCGACCC
This sequence comes from Mesorhizobium sanjuanii, assembly GCF_002529485.1. NCBI lineage: Bacteria > Pseudomonadati > Pseudomonadota > Alphaproteobacteria > Hyphomicrobiales > Phyllobacteriaceae > Mesorhizobium > Mesorhizobium sanjuanii. The sequence goes on along the minus strand of NZ_NWQG01000212.1, from coordinate 13,679 downwards.
GGGGTGTCGACGTCGAAGCGAAGTCGCAAATCTATGCCATCATCCGCCAGCTCGCCGCGGAGGGCAAAAGCATCATCTTCGTGTCCAGCGAGATCGAGGAATTGCCGAAGGTCTGCGACCGGGTACTGGTGTTGAAGGACGGGAACTTCGTCCAGGAATTCTCGGCACCCGGAATCGAGACCGACACGCTGATGGCCGCCTGCCTCTAGGACTTCGCCGATGAAGATCGCGTCACCGCCGCGGCCCTAATCGCGAGGCGACTGATTGACGAGGATCCGCATCACGGTCACTCGGTTCGGCAGTTCGACGAGAAACTGTTCGGCGCGTGGCAGGTGATGAACCCTGCGGATCGCCGCCGGTGAAGCTCGCCATAGCTTCGACCTCAGGCCAGTACGAGATCGTTACGAACTCTGTGTCTTCTTCGCGATCTCCGCGAAACAACTGCGCTCTATCTCTTTTCTTGCGCAATTCCCTAGGGAAAGCGCTATGCGCTTTTCCCGGGAAAGCCGTTTCACACTTTTCCTGGAATTGCTCTAATGCAGGACCTCGCCGAGAAACCGTCGCACCAGCGGCAGGGCGGCCTCGAAATGGGTCTCCAACAGCCAATGGCCGGCGTCGTTCAGCAAATGCAGCTCGGCCTCCGGGAGATCGCGCAGATAGGCGCGCGCTGCCGGCTCGGGCATGTATTCGTCCTTCGGCCCCCAAAGGATCATTGCTGGCGGCCGCCGTTCGCGCAGGTATCCCTGGTAACGAGGGAACCAGTCGAGGTTGGCCTTGAGCTTCTCCATCAGTCCGACTGAAAGCGCACGGCGCACGGGCGTATCCATCAGCGGCCAATGCAATTTCCACAGATCGGGCGGGACACGTTGGGCGACGTCGTCATCGACTTCGCCCACGAACTCGGCGCGAAAGCCGTCTTCGCTTACCGCCTTTTCGAGCGGCGCACGGTTCGCTGGTGAAGGATCCCGCCAGAAGCGCCGGATCGTTTCGTATTTTGGGCCAAGCGCATCCGCGTAGATGTCGCCATTCTGGATGATGAGGGCCTTGATCCGCGATGGGTACGCTATGGCGTGGCGCAGGCCGATCTGCGAGCCGTAGTCGTGCAGCCACAGCGCGTAGCTGCCGAGCCCCAGCGCGTCGGTGAACCGCTCCAGAAAAGTCGCGTAGGCGTCAAAATCATAACCGAACCGTGCCGGATCGGGGGTTCCACTGTAGCCAAAGCCGGGAAAATCCGGCGCGACCGTGCGCCACCGATCGGCGAGCGCCGGCATCAGCCGGCGATATTGGAAGGATGAGCAGGGATAGCCGTGCGGAAGCAACAATACCGGCGCGGCTTCAGGACCTGCCTCTCTGTAGAAGACCGTCTCGCCGTCGATCGTGAGGGTGCCGTGGCGCACCTCCAGGACGCTGCTGTCGTTCATGGACGCTTCTCTGATCGTTGATCTTGCGGACGCTGAATCGTAGCTGGTCTAACGCCTTGGGCCGGGATGCGTTCCGATTGCGTTCGACACCGATCGAACTGCCCGTTGCTTCGGCGGCAAATCTTGCTGGTTGGCTTCTTCTATCTGCCAGCCAGATTCTGTGGTATGTAGATGCCGCAATTCCATACGGGAGACGCGGATTTTCCGCTCTGTCGTGCAAGGGGCGCATGCCGGCCAAAGGGTCGGCACGCGCAGATCGTTCAAGGCAGACTTGGCGATCGGGGAGGAAATGCCATGCGCGTAATCGCGTTTTTCGCAGTCGTGTCCGTTGCGACCTTCATCACGGGCCAATGCCAGGCACAGGATGCCACGGCCGGCGAGAAGGTCTTCACCAAATGCAAAGCCTGTCACGTCGCCGATGAGGACAAGAACAAGGTCGGCCCATCGTTGAACGGCGTCATCGGCCGGACGGCCGGCACGCATCCGGATTTCAAATATTCCGAAGCCATGATCGCGGCAGGCAAATCGGGCGTTGTATGGGACGAGCCCACGCTGACGACCTATCTTCACGATCCCAGGAGCATGGTCAAAGGCTCGAAGATGGTGTTTCCCGGTCTCAAGAAGGACGAAGACGTCGCCAATGTCATCGCCTATCTGAAGCAATTCTCGAAGTAACCCGGTTCTTCCGCAGGAAGTAACCCAGTTCTTCCTGCAGAAGTAACCCGATACCATTAGTGGTCGCGTGGAAATGTCGACTAGGGAAAGCCGCCTTGGGGATACCAGAATCCGCCTCTCGGAAGCGACGGTAGCCGATTTCTTCGCGCTGCTGAAACCACGCGTCATGGCGCTGGCTGTCTTTACCGCTTTCGTCGGACTGATGGTGGCGCCGGAGGCGATGAACCCGGTCATCGCCCTGGTTGCAATCGGCGCAATTGCCGTTGGAGCGGGAGCTGCCGGCGCACTCAACATGTGGTATGACGCCGATATCGACGCGCTGATGTCGCGCACGTCAAAGCGGCCGATCCCGTCGGGCCGCGTCACGCCGGGCGAAGCCCTCGGCTTCGGGCTGGTGCTTTCCGTGCTTTCGGTCATGACGCTCGGCGTGCTGGTGGGTTGGCTTGCCGCATCGCTGCTGGCCTTCACCATCTTCTTCTATGTCGTGATCTATACGATGTGGCTGAAGCGCTCGACGCCGCAGAATATCGTCATCGGCGGCGCCGCCGGCGCTCTTCCTCCGGTCATCGGGTGGGCGTCCGCCACCGGCGGCATCGGCATTGAAAGCGTCATTCTGTTTCTGATCGTGTTCCTGTGGACGCCGCCGCATTTCTGGGCGCTCGCACTGTTCAAGGTCGGTGACTACGCCGTGGCCGGTATCCCGATGATGCCGAACGTCGTCGGAGCGGCTTCGACCAGAAAACAAATCCTTGCCTATTCACTGCTTCTGGCGCCAGTCGCCGTGCTGCCCTGGGCGTTCGGCTTCGCGAGCGGGTTCTACGGGACCGTTTCGGCTGCATTGGGCGCGGGTTTCATCTGGCACGCCTGGAAGCTCCTGGCCATTTCCGACCGAGAGATGAAACTTGCAAAAGCGCTGTTTGCCTATTCGATTTTCTATCTATTCGCGATCTTCGCCGTGCTGCTTGCCGACACCATTGCGATGCGCGCCGTCATGTCTGCCGGAAATTGACCGCACGACCAGTGTTTCCTTGGCTACCTGCTGCTTCCGGGCCGGCAGTTGCCGCGCGGGCCTAGGGCTCATAGGTCACACCGGCAGCGCACAGAATCCCAGCAGCAGCAGAATAACTATGCCGAGGCCCAGTATGAGAACAGTCTTTCCGTCCATGAGCTCTACCTTCGACACGCAAAGAATATCGAAGAAAGGCCTCCAGAGCTAGCCTGACGTCAACGAGAGATACCCGCAGGCTATTGGCATAAGCGGCATCGAAGCGCGGGTCGATATTCTCGGCAATGCGCTGTGGGACGTAATGTTTGCCGATCCTGCCTATGGACATAAGATGGTGCGGACGACGGGAATCGAACCCGTACGATCAGAGATCGAGGGATTTTAAGTCCCTTGCGTCTACCAATTCCGCCACGTCCGCAGGCCTTTCGTTTCAACTACTTAGGCGGTTTCGTCAATTGCCGTTGTGTAGCCCCGGAAAAGCGCTGTGCAAAAAAGCTCTCTCTTTTCATTCGCCAGTGGCCTTTCGACCGTTCTTTGCCATCCATGCGCGCTACCAGGAATTGGTCCCAAAGGAAGGCCTCGATCCAAGGTTGGATGGCTCCGTTCGGATAGCATTTCGGCAGGGACGCAGGCTTTTTCATCTGTTCGGCTGATGCGCCGGAGCGTGGAAGACAGATAAATGTACACTGTTCCCTACCGACCCTGACAGACCCGGCTCGCTGGCTGTCCCCGCCGGCGCGCCTTTTCAAGCGCTGTAGATCGGGCAGGGAGCTTGATCCGCCCGCGCCTCTCCCGGAGGTGCGGGCTTTTTGTGTTGTGGATATCTTGCCGCACAACGATTGACTCTCGCCCTGTGGCGAAAAGAATAAGGGCTCCAATCGGACAGGTCTAATGCATTCCACTATCGATACCTCCCCGTCATCCGCCAGCGCCGAAGTCAACAGCTTCGTCGTCCTGGCGCCGTCCGGTACGGAATTCCGCTCCCAGGCCGCCTTGCGCGAGGTCGAGTCGTTCTTGAAGGGATGTTTCCCGAATCTCGATTTCTACGCCAATGGCGACGGTTTGCAATTCGAGGGCGACTACAAGGTCCTGCCAATCTGCGGTGTCGCGGACAATGACCCCATCCTCGTCCTTCCCGATCGTGTTTTGATGCGTGGCATAGCCGCCGCGTTGAAGGGTTTCCGTCCCGGCCATTCGCCAACGCTTCACTAATGCATCTCGCGTAAGCGCGACGGCGTTGTGAACCCGGCGATCCTCGCGAAGGAAACGATCAGAACTTGTAGTTCAGGTTGACGCCTACCGTATGCAGCTTCACGTCCTGGTCGCGGTTGAGAAAATCGTCCGGTGTGTCGTAATGCTCCTTGCCGAAATCGTAATAGCGGTACTGGGCGCCGACGACGAACTTGTCGGTCAAGGCAAAGTCGACGCCGGCGCCGACCGTCCAGCCAACATTCGTTTCCGTTTTGGCAAAAGCCGCGCCGGCACTTTGTGACGTCTCGATGCCGGCAAAGGCGACGCCGCCAACGCCGTAGACCAGCAGGCGGTCCATGGCATAGCCGGCCTTGGCGTTGACGGAGCCGAACCACTTGATGTCGGTGCCGAATGAATTTCCCGGCTCTGCCTCGGCATTGCCGTCAATCGCGGAATAGTTGAGCTCGGCCACAGCGCCGATCACCGCGTGATCGAATTGCCAGAGGCCCGCGACATGGCCGCCGATGAAACCGCCATCGACGTCCGGCGCGCCGGAAAATGGCTCGCCTTCCGTCCCCCTTATGTCGGAACTGCCCCATCCATATCCGGCCTGAAGACCGGCATAATAGCCTGTCCAGTCGAAGCCGGGCGCGGTCATAGGCAGGTCGGCAGCCGGGTCGGCGGCAAAAGCCGCCCCGGTCTGAGCGATCAGGAACCCGGCACTTGCGAGCGTTAGACGACGCATCGAACTCCCCGAACGTCGATCCAGAACAATCCTTCAACTGAAAGTAGCGTGATTTGCCGCAAAACGGAATCGCATTTGTTGCAGGCCGACAGCGGACGCTTCGCCGGGCTTGAAAAAGGCTTGCCCTTATTTGGCGTCGATGAAATCGAGCACCGACTGGCTGTATTCGTCCGGCGCCTGCAGCATGGCGAAATGGCTGGCATTGGGCAGGATGATCTCCCTGGCGCCAGGGATGACCGAGGCCATGTAGTCGGTGTGCGTGCGCTTGATCGCTTCGTCATGGTCGCCGGCGACTATGGCCGTCGGCGTCGTGATCTTGCCGAGCTGTTCCCTGGTCCAGGCCGGTTGCGTCTCCCACATATGGCTGATCTGCGCGACGAAGGCGTCGTATTCGCCGGGCGTCCTGGAAAGCCGCGCATAATCCTTGCCGGAACGCACGATGTAGGCGCCGAACGTCTTGTTTGTCATCACGCCGGGGTCGACGCCATCGGTGGTGACGTTGGCCGCCTGCGCATACAGCCTCGTCAGTCGCTCGGGATGGTTGAGCGCGATGTCGATGCCGATAATGCCGCCGTCGCTCCAGCCGACCAGCGCCGTCTTGTCGATCTTCAGATAGTCCAGCAGCGCCACATAGTCCGATGCCATCAAATCGTAACCGAAGGGCTGATCCGTGCGGGTCGAACGGCCGTGGCCGCGGCTGTCGGCGACGATCACCTTGTGGGTCTTGGACAGGGTGGCCACCTGGCTCGCCCATATATCGGCATGGCCGAGGCCGCCATGGATGAGCAGCACCGGGTCGCCGGCGCCGAAAACTGCGTAGTACATCTCGATGCCGTTGACCGGAGCGTAGCCGCTTTGCTCGGGCTTGGGCATGGCCGCGGGTTCGGGCAGTGTCAGCCAGCGTTCCTCGGCGGATGCATGGCCGGCCGAGATCAGGAACAGGGTAACGAAGGCGAGCGCTTTCAGGTGCCGGATCATGGCTTTCCCCACGGAGATTTCGGACTGTCGATTCAACATCTTTTTGAGGTGGCAAGTCAACGATGGGACGGCGTCCAACCGGAAACGAAAAACCCGCTTCGGCGGGCCAGACGCTGGCGCAAATCAATTCTAGGTATATATTCCTAGCATGGCTGCCGTCACAAAGCAAGGGATTTCGCCCTCGCGACAGGGCAATCGCCTTGCCTTCTCTCTCAAGGGGGAAGGGAAAGCCTCACGCGCGATCCGCTGATCTCGCTGGTCAAAACGCCATCGGCTTGGCACAGTCGGGCAAACAGGAGTCTCTTCATGCCGAAGACCGCGACGAAACCCAGGCCCTGGGCCGAAATGGCGACGCATCTGGTCGATGTCGCGATGGGCCGCAAGCCCGCCGATCTCGTCATCCGCAACGGGCGCTGGGTGAACGTCCATTCCGGCGAGATCATCGCCGGCACCGATATCGCCATCGCCGGTGGCCGCTTCGCCTATTGCGGCCCGAATGCCGGTCATGCCATCGGCCAGGGCACGAAAGTGGTCGATGCCGGCGGCCGCTATCTGGTGCCGGGCCTTTGCGACGCGCATATGCATGTCGAGAGCGGCATGGTGACGGTCACGGAGTTCTGCCGCGCCGTCATCCCGCACGGCACCACCTCGATGTTCATCGATCCGCATGAGATCGCCAATGTGCTGGGCCTGCCGGGCGTACGGCTGATGCATGACGAGGCGGTCGCCATGCCCGTCAACGTGCATGTGCAGATGCCGTCCTGCGTGCCCTCCGCACCTGGGCTGGAGCATGCCGGCGCCGAACTGACCGTCGCCGACGTCGCCGAGGCGATGACCTGGGAAAACATCATCGGTCTCGGCGAGGTGATGAATTTCCCCGGCGTCGCCGCCAACGATCCGGTGATGGCGGGCGAGATCGCCGCGACGGTGAGGGCGGGCAAGACTGTCGGCGGCCATTACGCCTCGCGCGATCTCGGCCTGCCGTTCCACGGCTATGTCGCCGGCGGCCCCGAGGACGATCACGAGGGCACACGCGCCGAGGACGCCATCGCCCGCGTCCGCCAGGGCATGAAGGCGATGCTGCGGCTTGGCTCGGCCTGGTACGACGTTGCCTCGCAGATCAAGGCGGTGACGGAAGGTGGCATCGACTCGCGCAATTTCATCCTCTGCACCGACGACAGCCATTCCGGCACACTTGTCCACGAAGGCCATATGGACCGGGTGGTGCGCCATGCCATTCAACAAGGCCTGAAGCCGGTGACGGCGATCCAGATGGCGACGCTCAACACCGCCCAGCATTTCAGGCTGGAGCGCGAGATCGGTTCGATCGCGCCGGGCCGGCTCGCCGATATCCTCATCGTTTCCGATCTGGCGGCAATGACCATCGACGAGGTCTATGCCCGCGGCGTCAGGCTGGCCAGGGGCGGCAAGCTCGAAATCGACATTCCGGCCTATGATTATCCCGGAACGGCCAAGAATACCGTCAAGCTCGGCAAGAAACTGAAGGCCGGGGATTTCGACATCGCCGCCCCCATCGGCGCCAACGAGGTTCGGGTGCGGGTCATCGGCGTGATCGAGAACCAGGCGCCGACGCGGGCGCTCGAGGCCGATCTTCCGGTGGAGGACGGGCTGGTCGCCATGGACCGCCGCAACGATGTCTGCCAGATCGCGCTGGTCGAGCGCCACCGCGGCACGGGCGGCGTTACCAACGCGTTCGTCTCCGGCTTCGGCTATATGGGCGACTGCGCCATGGCTTCCAGCGTGGCGCATGATGCGCACCACATCATCGTCGTCGGCACCAACAAGCAGGACATGGCTCTGGCGGTCAACCGGCTGGGTGAGGTCGGCGGCGGCGTGGTGCTGTTTTCCAAGGGCAAGGAACTGGCGCTGGTAGAAATGCCGATCGCCGGGCTGATGTCGGACGAGCGCGCCGAAATCGTCGCCGCCAAGGCGGAGAAGCTTACCGAGGCGATGCGCAGGATGGGCTGTTCGCTCAACAACGCCTACATGCAGCATTCGCTGCTGGCGCTGGTCGTCATCCCGGAATTGAGGATTTCCGATGTCGGCCTGATCGACGTGACGAGCTTCCGGAAAGTCGACCTGTTCGTCTGAGAACCCGACGGCGGTTATCCGCCGGTGGCGATGGTCAGCACCTTGAACGGCGTCGTGATGACGACCTCGGCAACGGAGCCGACGGCCTTGCCGAGGCCCTCGCCGATATTGTTGAGCTGTGCCGGGTCGGGGTCTTCCGATGCAAGGCCCGCCGGGGTCCGCAGGCGGTTGCCGAGCAATTGCACCAGGATCGGATTGTCGGCGAATTTGGCATGGTTCAACCGGTCGCCGCCCTTGGTCTGGCTGAGGTCGACCACAGACACGCCATAGCTGGCCAGGTCGGCCGCATCGCCATAATCGCCGACGCGCGGCTTGTCGCCCGAGATCAGCGACGACAGCTTGAGCGCCCGATCGTCGGCGGAAAGCAGGATGGCGAACGGCTTGTCGGGTTTGCCGTAGCGGATCATCTGTTTCTTGAACACGTCGACATCGATGTCAGGCGAGGCCAGGACGACATAGCCTAACTTCCCGCCAAGATCGCGATCGCCGGTGATGGCGAGCTGGCGCAGCGCCTCCATCGTCACCCAGGTTCCCATCGAATGGGCGATGATGTCGATGCTCTTGGCCCGTGTTTTTGCGAGCATTCGCAGCGTCGATTCGAGATCGTCGCGCGCGGCGTTGGCGCTTTCCTTGTCGTAGATGTAGCCGGTGGTCTTGCCGCTCGACGCCCAGGAGAACAGCACCGGCGTGCCGGGATATTTGGTGTCATGTGCAATCTGCGTCAGCCGGTAGACGCCGTCGTCGAAGCCGTTGTTGAAGCCGTGCACGAAAACCAGCACCCGGTCGCCGCGCATGGCGATGTCGGCTCCGACCGCCTTGGCGAATTGTGGCGCGCTGTCGTAGTGGACGACCTCGGTCGCGGTGAAATCCTTCGCCGGATTGCTGTCCGCCGATCCTTTGGCCCGCTCGATGGCGCCTACCTGATGGGTCTTTGGAACAGTCACGTCGACGCGGGCGTAGCTGGTGGTCAGCGAGCGATCGCCGTCAAACACCTGCCGCGGGTCCTTCATCGCCTTCTGGCGCGTGGTGGCGGCAAATATCTCGTGGGTAGCCGCTATGTCGGAGGCCGGTGCCGCGATTGTCGTCTTGTTGAGAAGGTCGTGTGTATTGCGGCCGGCGCAGCCGGTGACAGCGAGCGCGAACGCAACGACGATAAATATCTTCGAACGCACGGTCGCGCTGGCTCCCGCAGAGGGTTCACGGTGTCCTGGGCTATCCGATAGAGGCAGCGGCCGGCCCGGTCCAGTTGAAAGTAATCCGAGGGTGCGGCAATCGTGAACACGTAGGGCGAAAGCCTTACTGTGTAAGCAGGTTGATGCGGTCGGTCACTTCCCGGTCGCTGGCAAATCCGTCATCCTGGCGCAGCCGCTGGCCAATCATCTTCACCAGCTCCGGATTGTCGGCGAACTTGTTGTGGTTGAAGCGATCCGATCCCTTGACGCTGGAAAGGTCGACGACGGTCACGCCGTAGGCGGCAAGGTCGGCGGCGTTCTTGTAGTCGCCGACGCGCGGCCGCGAGCCGGCGATCAGGCCGGAGAGCCTGAGCGCCCGGTCGTCGTCGGAAAGCAGCAGGATGAACGGCTTGTCCGGCTTGCCGTAGCGGCGCATCTGGCTCTTGAACACATCGACGTCGATGTCGGGCGAGGCCAGCACCACGTCGCCGAGCTTGCCGCCGAGATCGCGGTCGCCGGTGATGGCAAGCTGGCGCAGCGCTTCCATGGTCACCCAGGTCCCGAGCGAATGGGCGACGACGTCGATGCGACGCGCCCCGGTCTGGGCAAGCATCCTCAGCGTCACCTCCAGCTGGTCGCGGGCGGCGCTGGCGCTTTCCTTGTCGTAGACATAGTCCGTGGTCTTGGCGCCCGACGCCCAGGAAAACAGCACCGGCGTGCCGGGATAACCGGAATCGTGGACGATCTGGGTGAGGCGGTAGACGGCGCTGTCGAAGCCGGTGTTGTAGCCATGCACGAAGACCATGACCCGGCCGCCGCGCGCCGCGATATCGGCATTGAGCGCGCTGGAGAATTGCGGCTGGGTATCGTAGCCGACGACCTCGGAGGCCATGAAATACTTCGCCGGGTCGTTCGACTTGCCGCGCGAGCGCCGTTCGATCTGACCGGCCTGGTGGATTCCCGGCACGGTGACGTTGACACGAGCGTAGTTCAGCGTGGCCGAGCGCTCGCCGTCGAAAACCGTGTTGGGGTCATCCGAGCGCTTGCGCGTCGTGGCGATGAAAATCGAGTGGTTGCCGGCGATTTCCGTCACCGGTGCGGACACGACGGCGCTGCCGAGCAGTTCCTCGGTTTGCCGGCCACCGCAGCCTGCCATCAGCAAGGCAAGCGCAAAAATGCAAATCGTCTTCAAAGGCACTTAGAAATTCCAACTCCGCCCGAGGGCCATCCACCTCCGCGACACCTCCCGGACAGGCGAAGTGCGGCGGAAGTAAGTCGTGTCTAGCCGAAATCCGGTCAGTGCCCGACGGCAGCCATCGCACTGTTGCACGAAAGCCAGAGCGGCGGCAGGAAGGCCAACAGGCATGAACAAACGCCTGCAAGTGATTGCAAGGATTCGGAGAATGCCTTTGGCGGGGACGCAGGATGGGCCGGACAATGGCTTTGCAAGGCCGGATATGCAATAGGCGGGGATGAAACGCACGCACAGGCGATCCCGGATGATCCTGCCATGAACAGTTTTTCTTCTCGCGTCGCCGCCGCTGCTGCCGCGATCCGGCAGATTTTTCCGGAGACGCCGCTGCAGGAAAACGACTATCTGTCGAAGAAGACCGGCGCGCGCGTGCTGTTGAAGCGCGAGGACCTGTCGCCGGTCCGCTCCTACAAGATCAGGGGCGCCTTCAACTTCTTCCGTAAGACGCTCGCCGCCGGCAATGATGCCGAACTATTCGTTTGCGCTTCAGCCGGCAACCATGCGCAGGGCTTTGCCTTCGTCTGCCGCCATTTTGGCAAACGAGGCGTGGTCTTCATGCCGGTGACGACGCCACAGCAAAAGATCGACAAGACGCGGCTGTTCGGCGGCGAATTCGTCGAGATCAGGCTGGTCGGCGATTTCTTCGACGATTGCTACCGCGCCGCCCTGGAATTCACCGAAAGCTCACGCGCGCACATGGTGCCGCCTTTCGACCACAAGGACATTATCGAAGGACAGGCAACTGTCGCCTACGAGATCGCTGACCAGATGCCTGGCGCGCGCATGCCTGATATCGTTATGCTGCCGGTCGGCGGCGGCGGTCTGGCCGCGGGCGTGACGCATTATTTCGCTGATCAGCGCCGCGAGGCGCGCTTCGTGTTCTGCGAGCCGGCGGGCGCGCCGAGCCTGAAGGAAAGCCTCGCCAGCGGAAAGCGTGTCAGGCTCGCCAAGGTCGACAATTTCGTCGATGGCGCGGCGGTAGCCGAGATCGGCCGCGAGCCGCTCCGCCATCTCAGGGAATTTCCTGCCGATGCGGTGCGGCTCATTCCGGAAAACCGGCTCTGCGCGACCATGATCGAGATGCTCAACGTCGAAGGCGTGGTGCTTGAGCCGGCCGGGGCGTTGGCGATCGACGCGCTGAAGGATTTTTCGAAGAAAGAAATCAGGGGCAAGACCATCGTCGCCGTGGTTTCAGGCGGCAATTTCGACTTCGAGCGGCTGCCGGATGTGAAGGAAAGGGCGCTGCGCTTCGAAGGGTTGAAGAAATACTTCATCATCCGTTTTCCGCAACGGCCGGGCGCACTGCGCGACTTCCTTGAAATGCTCGGGCCCGACGACGACATCGCCCGCTTCGAATATCTGAAGAAATCGGCGCGCAATTTCGGCTCGGTGCTGATCGGCATCGAGACCAGGGACCGCCGCAATTTCGATCTGCTCAAGGCGAACTTCGACACCGAGGGCGTCCAGTATCAGGACATTACCGACAACGAGACGCTGGCGGGATTCATCATATGAACGGCCAAGTCGGATGAGCGACCGGGGAAAGGTCTTCGTCGCGCTGTTTTCCGGCATCAATGTCGGCGGCAATCGCATCGTCAAAATGGCGGAGCTGAGGTCGTTCCTTGGAGAACTCGGCTTTGCCGATGTCGCCACCTACGTGCAAAGCGGCAACGCGGTTTTTCGGGCGGGAAGGGGCGACGCCGCCAGTTTGACCAGACAGCTGGAAGCTGCCTTCGAGAAGAAGTGGGGCTTCCATTCCCGCATAATGGTGCGCGACCTCGGCTGGTTCGAGCGGCTGGTGAAGGAGAATCCCTACCCGGACGTGGCTAGGGATCCGGCGAAGCTGCACGCCTATGTGCTGGAACGGGCACCGACCGCCGACGAGATCGCGCGGCTCGCCGAAAAATGCACCGGTCCCGAGAGTTTCGAGGTCAAGGGCGATGTGCTTTACCTGCACGCCCCGGACGGTCTCGGCAAATCGGTTTTCGCCAATCTTATTCCACGCACCCTCAAAGTGCCTGGCACCGCCCGCAACTGGCGCACGGTCCTGACGCTGCTGGAAATGGCCGGCCAAGCCAGCGGCAACTGAACCCAGGCGACTTACGCTGCCTCGGCGCGTTTCCAGTCGAAGGTCAGTTCTTCGCGGAAGGCAAAGCGTTTGATGTGGTCGGCGACGACCGTTTCCAGGCGATCGAGCGAACCGGCTTCATCTGATGTCACCGCGATATGCAGAGCGCTCGCATCGGCATCCAGAACCGTGCGGCCGAGCGAGAGCTCGATGGCGCCGTGGTTCGGATCGAACTCAACCGGAAATTTGTGCGCCCAATGCTTGCAGAGCTGCTGCAGGTAGCGGCTGGCATGTTCGGTGGCGACATCGGCTTGGCTGGTCGGCATGATGGATTCTCCTGGGGCGCGGCGTTACGCGGCACGGCGCCAGCCTCGCGAGACAGGCGCCATGCCGGACAGATAGGCATCGTTCCGGCAAACGCCATGGCCGCTCCCGACGAGGTGATCGCTTACCAGGCTCCGGTGTTCGCCATCGACGCCCAGGGCTCGGCCTTGGCCTTGGCCGGCCCTTTCTGCAGCAGCTCGATCGAAATGCCGTCCGGCGACCTGACGAAGGCCATGTTGCCGTCGCGCGGCGGCCGGTTGATGGTGACGCCCTTGTCCATCAGGCGCTGGCAGGTCGCGTAGATGTCGTCGACCTCATAGGCGAGGTGGCCGAAATTGCGGCCTCCCTTGTAATCTTCCGGATCCCAATTGTAGGTCAGCTCGATCAGCGGCGCCTTGTCGGCAATGCCGCTTTGCTCGTCTTCGGACGCGGCGAGGAAGATCAGCGTGTAGCGCCCCTGTTCGCTTTCGTGGCGGCGCACTTCCTTGAGGCCGAGCTTGTTGCAGTAAAAATCGAGTGAGGCATCGATGTTGGCGACGCGGACCATGGTGTGGAGGTAGCGCATGTGATTTTCCTCGAATTGTTGCGTTGCGGGGGAACATAGGGGCCGCCCAGCCAAAGGGCAATCGCTGCAACAAATCGGGTATTCCTGTATGGAACCGTGAAAAAAGGCACGTCAGGTCTTGCACACCTGGGAAGCCGCGGTGTTAATCTCATGTCAAGAATCAGTTGTGG
>NZ_NWQG01000211.1:0-17280 GCF_002529485.1 Mesorhizobium sanjuanii | reverse complement strand
GTCTCGCCCCGCGCGTCGTCGCCGAGGAGCGAGGCGGCGAATTTCGTCCAGTCCCGGCCGGCTTGCAGCGCAAGTTCAAGACGCCAGCCGGCGGCGCAGCGGGCAAGGCTCCAGTATTCGGCGTCGATCGAAGCCGGCCGTTCGGCGAGCACCGCGAAGCCGAAGGCAGCGGCAGCGGCAGCGAAGCGTTCCAGGCGCGCGGCGACGTTCTTCGAGGCCGGCTGGCCTGAAATCGCGTCGGTGATCGGCGCCACCAGCGCATCGACGCGGGCGCGGGCGGCGAACTGATCCGTCCAGTGCATCGGCACGAACACCGAACCCGGCCGCTGCCGCGCTGTCACCAGCGCGCGCAGCAGCGCTTCGCCGTGAACGGTCGAGACGCGCACGATGTCGGCGTCCCCGACGCCGAAGCGCTGCGCATCCGCCGGGTGGATTTCGGCGAAGGGCTCGGCGATGTGCTGGGACAGGCGCGGGCTTTTTCCCGACCGCGTCATGGTGTGCCAGTGGTCGCGGACGCGGCCGGTGTTGAGGATCAACGGATAGTCCGGGCTGGTGCGGGTGTGCGCAATCGGGCGGACGGCAATGAAGCGCGCCTTGCGGTCAGGTGTGTAGAAGTTGCCGTTGGCGAAGAAGCGGGTGTTGCCAGCACCTCCCCTCGGCGCTGGCCACTGGAATGGAGCCAGCGCGTCGTACTGCTCCGCATTGATCCCATCATACCCGCCGATGTCGAAATCCCGCGCGCCGTCATTCTCAAACCCCGACAGCGCCGCGTGCTCGGCAAATAACTCCGGCGGCGAGGCCTGCGAAAACGCCTCGGCAAAGCCCATCCTCCTGGCGACCTCGGCAACAATCCACCAGTCGGGCTTTGCTTCGCCGGGTAGACCCAGGAACGCCCGCTGGCGCGAGATGCGGCGCTCCGAATTGGTGACGGTGCCGTCCTTCTCGCCCCAGGCGGCGGCAGGCAACCGGACATGGGCGTGGCGGACCGTATCGGTGCTTGCCAGCACGTCCGACACCACGACGAAAGGACAGGCCTTGATCGCCGCTTCGACGGCGTCGGCATCGGGCATCGAATCGACGGGGTTGGTGGCCATGATCCACAACGCCTTGATGCGCCCATCGGCCACCGCCCTGAACATGTCGACCGCCTTGAGGCCGGGCTTGTCGGCGATGTCAGGCGCCTTCCAGAAGCGGCGCACGCGATCTCGATGCTCGGGGTTTTCGATCTCCATATGGGCGGCCAGCATATTGGCCATGCCGCCGACCTCGCGGCCGCCCATGGCGTTGGGCTGGCCGGTCGCCGAAAACGGCCCTGTCCCCGGTTTGCCGATGCGGCCGGTGGCGAGATGGCAGTTGATGATGGCGTTGACCTTGTCGGTGCCCGAGGACGACTGGTTGACGCCCTGGCTGTAGACGGTCACCGTCTTGGCGGTCTCGGCAAACAGGCCGTAGAAGCGGCCAAGCTCATCCTCGCTCAGGCCAGTGGCGGCGGCGATGCCGGCAAGGTCGAGCTTCGAGGCGGCGAATAGCGCTTGGCCGAAGCCGGTCGTATGCGCCGTGATATAGGCGCGGTCCAGCGCATTGTGCTGGCCGAGATGGGCGAGCAGTCCGGTGAACAGTGCGACATCGCCGTCCGGCGCGATCGCCAGATGCAGGTCGGCGATGTCAGATGTCATGGTGCGGCGCGGATCGATCAGCACGATCTTCATCTCCGGCCGTTTTTCACGGGCGGCGGCGATACGCTGGTAGAGCACGGGATGGCACCAGGCGAGATTGGAGCCGACCAGCACGATCAGGTCGGCGAGTTCCAGATCCTCATAGGTGCCCGGCACGGTGTCGGAGCCGAAGGCGCGGCGGTGTCCGGCAACCGAGGAGGCCATGCACAGGCGCGAATTGGTATCGATATTGGCCGAGCCGATGAAGCCCTTCATCAGCTTGTTGGCGACGTAATAGTCCTCGGTCAGCAGCTGGCCGGAGACGTAGAAGGCGACCGCGTCGGGGCCGTGCTCGGCGATGGTTTGCGAAAAGGTCGAGGCGACACGGTCGAGCGCCTCGTCCCAACTAGTGCGGCGGCCGTGGATCTCGGGATAGAGCAGCCTGCCGTCGAGGTCGATGGTCTCGGCGAGAGCCGAACCCTTGGAACAGAGCCGGCCGAAATTCGCGGGATGGTCGGGATCGCCGCGGACGGACACTTGCCCGTCCGCGGCGACCTTCGCCAGCACGCCGCAACCCACCCCGCAATAGGGGCAGGTGGTCCTCACCTCGCGCGCTTCGTCAATCTGCATGTTCAGGCCGCGCGGCTGGCCAGCGCTTCGAGCGCCAGGAACAGCCGCTCGCCCTCGACCTTCACCGGGATGGTGCGCACGCTACCTTCATCGGCGCCGAGCGCCTTGCCGGTTTCCAGCGAGATCACCCAATTGTGCAAGGGGCAGGTCACCGCCGCGTCATGGACGATACCCTGGCTGAGCGGCCCACCCTTGTGCGGGCAATGGTCATCGATGGCATAGACCTGGTCGTCCGCGGTGCGGAAGACGGCGATCTTGCCTTGCGGTGTCGCGACGCAGCGCGCGCCACGGCGCGGGATGTCGGAGAGCGTGCCGATAGCGATCCAGTTCATCCCGATCACTCCGCCGCCTGTGCAAACCCAACCGAAGCCATCGGCCGGAATTCGTGCTTGTCCTTGCCGGAGACGCGTTCCGACCAAGGGTCGACCTGGGCGAATTTCTGGCTGAAGACGAAGCGTTCGTAATAGGCCCTGCGCTTTTCGCCGTCGTCCATGATCTGGCGCCTGATCTCTTCCATGCCGATGCGCTTGGCCCATTTGTAGATGCGCTCGAGATAGCGGCCCTGTTCGCGATACATCTGCGTCAGCGCCACGATGTGCTCCAGCGCCTCGTCCTCGGTCCTGACCAGGCCGAGCACTTCGGTGCCCTTGATGTCGAGGCCGGCGGCACCGGCGAAGTGGATCTCGTAGCCACTGTCGACGCAAATGACGCCGACATCCTTGCAGGTCGCCTCGGCGCAATTGCGAGGGCAGCCCGATACCGCCATCTTGACCTTGGCCGGGGTCCACGAGCCCCACATGAATTTCTCGATGCGGATGCCCAGCCCGGTCGAATCCTGCGTGCCGAAGCGGCACCAGTCGGAGCCGACGCAGGTCTTCACCGTGCGCAGACCCTTGGCATAGGCATGGCCGGAGACGAAGCCGGCCTGGCCGAGATCGGCCCATACCGCCGGCAGGTCCTCCTTGCGGATGCCCAGCATGTCGATGCGCTGACCACCGGTGACCTTGACCATCGGGATCTCGAACTTGTCGACGACATCGGCGATGGCGCGCAGTTCGGCGGCATTGGTGACGCCGCCCCACATGCGCGGCACCACCGAATAGGTGCCGTCCTTCTGGATGTTGGCGTGGACGCGCTCGTTGACGAAGCGCGACTGATAGTCGTCGGCGTAGTCGTCCGGCCAGTCGCAGACGAGATAGTAGTTGAGCGCCGGCCGGCATTTGGCGCAGCCGCAGGAGGTTGTCCATTCCAGCTCCTGCATGACGGCGGGAATGGTCTTCAGGCTCTTGGCCTTGATCAGCCGGCGCACCTCGTCATGGCCGAGCGCGGTGCAGCCGCACATGGGCTGGACAGCGGCCGGATTGTATTTGTCGCCGATGGTCAAAACCATCAGCTTCTCGACCAGCCCGGTGCAGGAGCCGCAGGAGGCGGACGCCTTGGTGTGGGCGCGCACGCCGTCGAGCGAGGTCAGGCCCTTTGCCGTGATCGCGCCGGTGATCTTCCCCTTGCAAACGCCGTTGCAGCCGCAGATTTCCGCATCATCCGGCAAGGCTGCAACGGCCGCCATAGGGTCCAGCGGGGCACCCCCCTGGTAGGACTGGCCGAAGATGAGCGTATCGCGCATTTCGGATATGTCGGTCTGCTTCTTCTTGAGGTCGTTGAACCAGGCGCCGTCGCCCGTCTCGCCATAGAGCACGGTGCCGATGATGCGGTCGTCCTTCAACACCAAGCGCTTGTAGACGCCGGCGGCCGCATCGCGCAACACGATCTCCTGGCGGTCGTCTCCCTCGGCAAAGTCGCCAAGCGAGAACAACTCGATGCCGGTGACCTTGAGCTTGGTCGGCGTGTCCGAATGGACGAAGGCCGCTTTTTCGTCGCCGGCAAGCTGGCTGGCGGCGACGCGCGCCATCTCGTAGAGGGGCGCCACCAGCCCGTAGACCTGGCCGTTGACCTCGGCGCATTCGCCGAGCGCGTAGATGTCGGGGTCGTTGCTGCGCATGCCGGCATCGACGACGATGCCGCGATTGACGGCTATGCCGGTCTCCTTGGCCAGAGCCGCGTTCGGCCTGATGCCGACCGCCATCACCACCAGCGTCGCCGGGATGACGGTGCCGTCGGCAAGCTCCACCTGCTCGACCTTGCCGTTGCCGGTGATTGCCTGGGTGTTGGCCTTGGTGATGACCTTGATGCCGCGCTCTTCCACCGCGCGCTGCAGGAGGTAGCCGGCGGCCGGATCGAGCTGGCGCTCCATCAGCGTCGGCATGACATGCAGCACGGTGACGTCCATGCCTTGCGCGTTGAGGCCTGCTGCGGCCTCAAGCCCGAGCAGGCCGCCGCCGATTACCACAGCCTTGGCCCGCGACTGGGCGGCAAGCATCATCGCCCGGACGTCGTCCAGATCGCGATAGGTCAGCACGCCGGGCAGATTGTGGCCCGGCACCGGGATGATGAATGGCACCGAGCCGGTGGCGATGACGAGCTTGTCGTAGGGCTCGGTTACGCCATGATCGGAGGTGACTGTCTTCGCCGTCCGGTCGATGGCGACGATTTTGTGACCCTTGTAGAGGGTGATGCCGTGCTTGATGTACCAGCCATCGCCATGGATGATGATTTCCTCATAGGCCTTTTCGCCCGACAGCACCGGCGACAGCATGATGCGGTCGTAATTGACCCTGGGCTCGGCGTTGAAGATGGTGACCTGGTAGCGGCCGGGCGCCTTTTCCAGCAGATGCTCCAGCATGCGCCCCGGGGCCATGCCGTTGCCGATGATAACGAGTTTTTCGGTCATGGTCCTGATCCGCTCCGATCTCACTCAGCCGCGTAGGAAAGGGTTGGAGCCTCGGTGGCGGCCGCGCGCTCCATCCGCCTGATAGAGAAGTGCATCCAGGCAAAGCAGGCGGCGACGATGACGAAGAGCAGCATGAAGCAGCTCGACCACACGCCTGTGAGGTCGTTGAGCGCGCCGAAAGCAATCGGCAGGACAAAGCCGCCGAACCCGCCGATCATGCCGACAAGGCCGCCGACCGCGCCGACGTTGCCCGGATAATAGGCCGGAATGTGCTTGTAGACGGCTGCCTTGCCGAGGCTCATGAAGAAGCCGAGCACGCTGGCGACGGCGATGAAGGCAACCGGCCCGATGGCGAAGTGGAAGGCGATCGGCCCGCTGATGCCGTGCACGACATAGTCCGTGGGCGGCAGCGACAGGATCAGCGTGGCGACGGCCGACACCGCGAAGGTCCAGTAGAGCACGGTGCGCGCCCCGATCCGGTCGGAAAGCACGCCGCCATAGGCGCGGAAGATACTTGCAGGGATCGAATAGGCCGCGCCGATCATGCCGGCGGTCGCGATGCCGAAACCGTAGACACCGATGAGGTAACGCGGCAACCAGAGCGACAGCGCTACGAACGCCCCGAAGGCGAAGAAGTAATAAAAGGCGAAGCGCCAAACCTGCAGGTTCTTGAGCGGAGCGAATTCCTGCCAAAAACTTCTCGCCGGCGCCACCTTGCCGGCGCGGCGCTCACGGATGACCGGATCGTCGCCGGTGGTGAACCAGAAGACGGCGGCCATGACGACCAAGGCTGCCGCCCAGATCAGCGCTACCGACTGCCAGCCCCACGACAGCAGCACGAACGGCGCCAGGAATTTGGTGACCGCGGCGCCGACATTGCCGACACCGAAAATACCGAGGGCCGTGCCTTGCTTGCCGGCGGGGAAGAAGCGCGAGACGTAGGCCACACCGACAGCGAAGGAGCCGCCGGCGAGCCCGACGCCGAGCGCGGCAATCAGCATCTGCTCATAGGTATGCGCATAGGCGAGCAGGAAGGTGGCAACCGCCGCCGCAAGCATGGTCGCGGTGTAGACCAGCCGCCCACCGTAGCGGTCGGTCCAGATGCCGAGCACCACACGCACGAGGGAGCCGGTGAGGATTGGCGTGCCGACGAGCAGGCCGAATTCCGTCTCGTTCAGCCCGAGTTCCTGCTTTATGCGGATGCCGATGATTGAAAAGATCGTCCACACCGCGAAGCAGACGGTGAAGGCGATGGTGGACATCACGAGCGCCTGCCGGGGAGCATCGTCCTGGCTGGGCGCGGCTGGGAGATTTGCGGTCATGGTAGAAACCCTTCCTGGCGACGATCAGTGGCGCGGCATCG
This sequence comes from Mesorhizobium sanjuanii, assembly GCF_002529485.1. Lineage (NCBI taxonomy): Bacteria > Pseudomonadati > Pseudomonadota > Alphaproteobacteria > Hyphomicrobiales > Phyllobacteriaceae > Mesorhizobium > Mesorhizobium sanjuanii. The sequence continues at coordinate 10,844 of NZ_NWQG01000211.1, read as the reverse complement.
GTGAGTTGGATGAAGCCGGGCCCGGCGCCTCGGAGGCCTTGCCCGCTGTGTTGACGCCGGCGGGGAACAACATCAACGCGGCAGCGAACAGTGCCGCCGTCAGTGCGCTGCTCGCCAAGAAATCGCGGCGGGTGAAATCCTTGAGGGAGGTGCCAGTTCCGATCGGTTTCGTCATCGTCGTCTCCGGTTGGACGGGGCCTGGGACCCGCGCCGTCGATTGCGTGAAAACAAAAAAGCCGCCGGCCAGGTCTTCGCGCCCGAAATTGGGATCGCGTGTTGACCTGAGCGGCAGCTTTGCCTGTGGCGCCCGCCATTGGACGCCTGTCTCGTGACTCATAAAAAGCCTGCCTATTGCAAAGCAGGAACCGTGCCAGTTCGGGTTCGAAAAGGACTTCTGAATAAAATCAAGGCGATCGTGCTTCTGGCGCCGTGCGGAGCTGCCGCTTGCACGGTCAAACCTTGCTCAAAAGCGTAAGCAGTGCGCACAAATTTTGTGCAATGCACAAGAATGGCGCCGGAATGATCAGGCGCTTCGCAACTTCGTCATCGCAGGGCGAAGCAGGAGGCTCAAGTCGCTAAGGGCCATCTCAACGGCCAACGAGTCCGGCCGGTCAGTTTAAGACAATTTCGTAGTGGAGAACCTGGGCGTCGCCAAGGGACGATCTACGTCCAGGCGAGATGACGCCGGAGCCGAAGAGGAGAATGTCTTCGCGGCGCACAAATACTTCATGGTCGGGCCCCATCGACACAAATGTGCCCGACGAGCTTCGCTCGACAAGCCGCGCCTTGCCATTCGAAATGGTGAAGGTCGCGTGGTGTCTCGAGACCCAGGGCCGCTGGACGACGATATTGCATTCCGGAGACCGGCCGATGGTCACAAATTCGTTGTGTCGGCAGAATCGCAACTGATCTTCATAACGGATGGCCAGATTGATCTGCGGCGGGGCGGAGCGCCTATCGATAATGGTGCCTTGGCTGGCGATGCGCGTACTGAGGGCCCCATCGTCGCTCCTCAGAGTATAGACATCGAAGAGTTCCTGCTTCCCCTTGAAGGCCATTTTGTCGAGGAGCCGCAAGCCACTGCGGCTCCCCGCGGAAAGGGCTTCGAAGAAGCTCTGGCTGATCAGGACCTCCCCGGGGTTGGCCGTGGTGGACAACCTTGCGGTGACATTGACAACGTCGCCGAATACCGCGCCCCGCGCGCGAATGACCGCCCCGAAATGCAATCCGATACGGGCGCTCAACGGCCCTTCCTTCAGTTGGCAGCTGATTTGGCGGACGGCCCTCAGCGCCGCCTCCGAGTTCTCGAACAGGCTGAGTACGTCATCGCCTTTCGAGTAAATGAAGTCACCACCGTGCCGGGCGACGATCTCACGCATCGCGTCCAGGCAATCCGAGACCTGCTGCAAAGCGGCATCGTCGCCGATGCGCTCGTAGAGGGGCGTGCTGCCTACGACATCAGCTAAGAGGACTGCGGCTAGAAGTCTTTCCTGATCCATCGATCTCGTATCCGCACCGAGAACTCAGTGTGTATAACACACCAAAGTTGCCTTTAACTTATCTAATTGCGCGTCTGGGCGATCCGCCACCCCGGCACCTCCGGACTACTGTGCCAAGGAACCACCTGGTTTCTGGCCGGCAATGTAGGCGTCGATCCGGTCGGGATCGAAGATCTGGCCGTCGAAGAAACCGTCAGGACCAAGCACCAGGCTCGCCCCTGCCGAACCAACCGGCGTCGCCACCTTCAGCGCTCCCTCGACCTTGGCATTGGCGCCCGGAAGCGCGACACCGAGCGGCTTCAGCGCCGAGCGGTAGAGGTCGGGCCTATAGCAGTCGCGGGCGACGGCGAGGTTTTCAGGCGTGTGCGCCAGTTGCCCCCAGCGCACCATCTGCGTGTAGAACCAGAGTGCATGGCTCTTCCAGGGAAAGTTCGCCGCTTTGTCGAAGGGCAGGAAGAAGTCCTCGACCGTCCGAGCCGCGCCGCCGCCGAGATCAAGACGTCCGGTCAGGATCGGCATCTGCACCGCCGGCGGCAGACCGAGGAAGCCGGGCTGTGCCATCACAGAGGCCAGTTCGCCGTGGTTGGCCGGATCCTGGCACCAGCGGGCGGAGTGATGCAGCGCGCGCAACAGCGCCGCCAGCGCCCCCGGATTCTCTTGCGCCCATGCCTTGCGCACGCCGACCACCTTTTCCGGGCTGTTGCGCCACAGACGAGCCTTGACGGTGACGATGTGGCCGGTGCCGGCGGCAACCGCGGCGCTGTTCCAGGGTTCGCCGACGCAGTAGCCGTCGATGCGGCCGGCGGCCAGCGCGTCGGCCATGAAGGGCGGCGGCACGATGACGATCTCGACCTCCCGGGTGGGATCGATGCCGCAGGCGGCGAGCCAGTAGCGCAGTTCGTAATTGTGCCCGGAATGCGGATGCACGACCGCGAAGCGGAGCGGATCGCGCCCGGCTGCCGCCCGCTCGCGGATCAGCGCGCGAAGGGCGACGCCAGTCCGCGCCGGATCGAGGTCGGGCACGGCGCCATGCGCGGCCATGCCGGTCCAGACCGCATTCGAAACCGTGACGCAATTGCCACCGAGCCCGAGCGAGAAAGGCACAATGGTCTCAGAGGCGAGCGGCGTCAGCCCCAGATTGCAGGCAAGCGGCATCGGCCCCAGCATATGCGCGAGGTCGAAATGGCCGATGGCGATGCGGTCGCGGATATTGGCCCAGGAAGTCTCGCGGTGCAGCGTCAGATCAATGCCCTCGCGCGCGGCAAAGCCCATCTCGCCGGCCGCGACCAGCACGGCGCTGTCGAAAAGCGGCATGAAGCCGGCGGTGATCTGGTGCGTCGCGCTCATTCGTCCTCCGACGGTCCAAGCAGCCCGGCGGCGGTCACCAGGCTCTGGGCGATATCGCTGATCTTGCGGTTCTGGTTCATGGCCGTCTTGCGCAGCAGCGCGTAGGCGGCCTCTTCGCTGAGGCCCCGCGATTTCATCAATATGCCTTTGGCGCGGTCGATGACCTTGCGGCTCTCCAGCTCGCTGCGCGCCTCTTCCAGTTCGCGCGCCATGCGCGAGAAGGCGTTGAAGCGGCTGACCGCCATGTCGAGGATGGGCTTGACGCGCTCCTGCCGCAGACCATCGACGACATAGGCCGACACGCCGGCATCGACCGCCGCCTCGATCGAGGCCTGGTCGGAGCGGTCCACGAACATGGCGATCGGCCGCTTCACCGCGCGCGACAGCTGGAACATGTTTTCGAGCATGTCGCGGTTCGGGTTCTCGAGATCGATGACGATGACATCGGGCTCGATCTCGGCGATGCGACGCGCAATGCCTGACACGTCATGGATGACGGTGACCCGCTCATGTCCGGCCTCGCGCAAGCCGGCCTCGATGATCGAGGCGCGGATGCGGTTTTCGTCGATCACCAGAACGGCGAGTGAGGAGCGGACCATGCCGGTATTTTGCCGATGCGGGGGGATTGTGCAATGCGGGATGACGAGATGAGCCCGCAATGCCTGCCTATGCTTTCAACATGTCCTGAATAGTTTTGATCGGCAGGAATAGCCGAAGCTCGTTCGAGGGCAGCGCAATGAAGCCGTGGTCGGTATAGAGCTTGTTTCTCCGCCTCACCTTGACCGGGTCGCCGCAGTCCAGGACGTCCAACATGACCACGGCAATTCCGATTTGCTCCGCAGCCCCTGTTATGCGTATCAGCGCGTCGAGGAGAAGATCGCCGCCATACCCGTTGCCGGCGAATCGGATATCGACACCCATCATGGACAAATAAGCCGCGGGGATGTTTCCGTGCCCCGGCCTGGTTCTCGCGTATTTCGCAGGCAGTTCGACATAATCGATCGCATGCGAATTGATGGCGTAAAAGCCGATCAAATCCGCATCAGGACCGAGCATCACAAAGACGCGGATGTTGTCGGCCTTGGACAGTTTGTTGGCCGTCTTCTTGAAGAAGTTATCAACCTGCTCATTGCCGCAGGAAAAAGCCGTTCGATCATGCTTTTCAGGATCGAACGGCTCTATGATGTTACGTGCTTCCGGGCGCGTCTGCGTCACTTGGAAACGACGGTCTCTCTATACCGGGCGAATGACGCCCGCATCCGATCTGTCGGCTGCGGAGGATTGTCGATCGCAGCAAAGAAAGCGGCATGATCCACCGCCTGCAGAGTGGTTCGTTCATGGGCCTGGATCGTTTCCATGGCAGCTCTGTACGCAGCATTCATGGTGAAAACGGAGTCGTCCACGCCTGCAAGAGCCGCCGCTTGCTGGATGGCTTTCTTGATACGTGGCTTTGTACGGAAGTTCATCCGCTCGCTGCTGCGTTCTTCGATTTCTCGAACTTCATCATGGAAAGCCGACATGACAGCCTCCTGTTTCTCCGAGATATGTAAGTACGTCACTGCGGCGTACAAATCAAGAAGGCTCGCAATTCGTGACCGCCTGACACACCCGGCCGGTATCTACTCCGCCGCCTCGTACCCCGCGATGCCCTTGATCTCGAGGAAATCATCCAGCCCGTACTCAGCGTATTCGCGGCCGTTGCCGGATTGCTTGTAGCCGCCGAAGGGCAGGCTGGCGTCCCATTGGGGGTAGTTGATGTAGACGTTGCCGGAGCGCATGCGGGCTGCCACTTCGCGCGCCTTCTTTATGTCCTTGGCCTGGATGTAGGAGGCCAGGCCATAGACGGTGTCGTTGGCCTGCTCGACGGCCTGTTCGACCGTGTCGTAGGGCAGGATTGCCAGCACCGGACCGAAGATTTCTTCGCGCGCGATGCGCATGTCGTGGGTGACGTCGGCGAAGACTGTCGGCCTGATGTAATAGCCGCGGTTGAGTTCGGCGGGGCGGCCGGGGCCGCCGGTCACCAGCGTGGCGCCTTCGTCGATGCCGCTCTGGATCAGGTCCTGGATCTTGTCGAACTGGATCTGGCTGACCACCGGGCCGAGCTTCGTACCCGGCGCGTCAGCCGGGCCGACGGTGAACTTTTCCGCCGCCGCCTTGGCATAGGCGGCCGCCTCGTCGTGGCGGTCGCGCGGCACGAACATGCGCGTCGGCGCGTTGCAGGACTGGCCGCTGTTGCTGAAGCAGCCGGCGACGCCCTTGCTGACGGCGGTTGCGAGGTCGACATCGGGGAACAGGATATTGGCCGACTTGCCGCCCAGTTCCTGATGCACGCGCTTGACCGTGTCGGCGGCGGCCTTGGCTACCAGTATACCGGCGCGGGTCGAGCCGGTGAACGACATCATGTCGACATCGGGGTGGCTCGCCAGCGCCTGGCCGACGGTCGGACCATCGCCATTGACGAGGTTGAAGACGCCCTTGGGAACGCCGGCCTCGTCGAGGATCTCGGCGAAGATGATGGCATCGAGCGGGGCTATCTCGGAGGGCTTCAGCACCATGGCGCAGCCGGCGGCGAGTGCCGGACCGACCTTGCAGGTGATCTGGTTCAGCGGCCAGTTCCACGGCGTGATCAGGCCGACGACGCCGATCGGCTCCTTGACCACGAGGTTGTTGCCCTTCACGTGGCGGAACTCGAAACGTTTCAACGTCTGGGCCATTTTGGTCAGATGCGCGAGGCCGATGCCGACCTGGCTGTCCCGCGCCATCTGGCGCGGCGCGCCCATTTCGCGCGACACGGCAAGCGCCAGATCGTCGCTGCGCTTCTTGTAGACCGTGATGATGCGGTTGAGGAGATCAAGCCGCTCGGCGACCTCAGTGAAACCGAACGTGTTGAAGGCGCGCCTGGCAGCCGCAACCGCCTTGTCGACATCGGCCTTGGTGCCAAGGGAGATCTGGGCGAAGGAATCTTCGTTGGACGGATCAATGACGTCGAAACTGTTCGGCACGACCGGGTCGACCCAGGCGCCGTCGATATAGAACTGCAGGTTGTGTGACATGGTTTCTCTCCTTCGGTCCGCCGAAGTCCTCGGATGGTGAGATCGGTCGTCGTATCGTGCGAGAGATAACGATGCGCCAGGAACGATATGAAACGCAAGTGCCGGCGATTGAGCCAGCCGCAGGACGGTTAATCGCGCCGGCCGGGCGCGACGCTCCCAGGAACCTGATCCCGCCCGAGCACGTTGTGGACGGTCACGCGCCCCGGGTTATCTATGGAACAACTCTTCGAAGAATTCGGCCATCCGACCTACGTCCCGTTTCCGGTGATTGCGGCGAGGCTGCTGCTGGCGGCGGTCTTCGGCGCCGCGATCGGGTTCGAACGCGAATGGCGCAATCGGCCCGCCGGGCTGCGCACCCACATTCTGGTCTGCGTGGCGGCGGCCACCTTTGGCATACTGACGATCGAGATCGTTCACGCGCCGATGTTTGCGCAGGACTCCGTCAAGGTCGACCCCATCCGCGTCGTCGAAGCGGTCACCGCCGGTGTCGCCTTCCTGGCTGCCGGAGCCATCATGTTTTCGAGAGGCGAGATCCACGGGCTCACCACTGGCGCCGGCATGTGGCTGGCCGGCGCGATCGGCGTGGCTTGCGGGCTTGGCCTGTGGCAGGTGGCGGCGCTCGGCACGCTGCTGGTGCTTGTCGCGGCGGGTCTTCTCTACAGCCTTGCGGCAAAGACCGGGATCGGCGAGGAACAGGGAAAGCCGAAGTCCGACGAACCCAAGCCGCGCAAGGGCTGACGAGCCTCGGCCGAGCCCCCCGCAATCAGCCCTTGATGGCCGAGCCGACAATGGAGTCGACGAAGAAGCGCTGCAGGGAGACGAAGAGAATGAGCGGCGGCAGCACGGCGAGCGTCGCGCCGGCCATTACCAGGCCGGGGTTGACGGCGCCTCTGTTGTAGCTCAGCAGCCGGCTGAGGCTGATGACGATCGGGTAGTCGTCGGCGTTGCCCTGCAACACGGTGAGCGGCCACAGATAGCTGTTCCAGTGATAGACGAAGGCGAACAGCGCCAATGCGGCGATCGCCGGAGCGACGCTCGGCGCGACGATCTTGAACAGGATCAGCAGCTCCGACGCGCCATCCATGCGCGCGGCGTCGGCAGCAATGCGAAGAAGAACAGGTTCTGAAGCTGCTCGCCAAGGGGAAGCGGCCGAAATTCCACGGGAACGAACTCCGTGGCGCTCTGTGAAACGCTTCACTGAAGGATTTCGTAAAGGATGCTTGGACGGTTGCCATCAGGTCTTTTGTGAGCGCGCCGCAGCATGGGGCATCTGCGGTGACACGGCCGACCGACGAGCGGGAAACTTTTGGCCGGCTGAAACGTTACTTACAGGGCAAATATGGGGCGGGGTTTTACATGGCATTCAAACGCAGTACGACGGATCATTTGTCCGATGATCCCATAATCCGCGGCGATATAGCAAAAAGGGTTTCAACAGCGATCGAGAGCAATGGCGTTCCGCAATCTGATGGGATGGGAGCAGATCGTCCCGAGGCGCATGAGGAACCTGTCACACCTGAACGGTTCCCGGCTTCGTCCGTCAAAGTGATCGCTTTCGTCGGTTCCTTTGTCGTGCTCGCGTTCGTGGTGCTTGGTCTCTTCTCTGAATGAGGAACAGGACATAGCATCGCCGACGCAGCGGCGCATGCTCAGATTGCTGGCGGTGAAAGACTGTTTGGTGGAGCCAATCGGAATCGAACCGACGACCTCTTGAATGCCATTCAAGCGCTCTCCCAACTGAGCTATGGCCCCACTCCCGGCAGTCAACCGGCGCCGTTGCCGGCGAAGAGATCCGGCGCGGATTCTAAACCGCGTCGTTAGTGCAGGCGGCTTCTAACCCCGCCTTCCCCGAATATCAAGCCGTCAAGAACCGCTTTTTCTCGACGGCGCGACGAAAGCCGGCGAATGGCGTTCGCACTCGCCCGGGCCCGTATCAAACTTCGTCGTCGTCGTCGCCGACGCCGATCATGTCGGCGACATCGTCGTCCTCTTCCTCTTCGTCGGCGAGGAAAGTGTCATCCTCGTCGTCGCCGAGGTCGACATCGTCCTCGTCATCGCCAAGATCGGGAAGATCGTCGCCACTTTTCGCCTCGTCGTCCGCCTCTTCGAGCGAAACGACCTCGACGCCCTCTTCCTCCTCGGTGTCGACTTCCTTCTCGGCGACTTCCTCTTCCTCCTCGATGGCGGCGGCCTTGCCTTCCTCGAAATAGGAACGAGGATAAGTCTTGCCGGTATAGGGCGAGACGATCGGGTCCTTGTTCAGGTCATAGAATTTTCGACCCGTTTCCGGATCTATGCGTTTGGTGCCAAGTTCAGGTTTTGCCACAGCAAGCCTCGTCGATAAAAGGTTGGTCCCCTTAGCGGCAGTTTACGGCGCTGTCAAAGCCTAAAGCCGGCGTCGCAAAACCCTGCGTCGGACGGCCTCGCGCAAGGGGATGACCATTTCGACGCGCCGTGATACGAGACCGCCGCAACGAATGAAAAAAGCCGGTCCGCCGGCATTTCACCCAGGGAATACAATGTCGCATTCCGCCGCTCCCAAGCCGGCCACCGCCCGCAAATCTCCAGCCCTTTCCGGCACTGCCCGCGTGCCGGGCGACAAGTCAATCTCGCACCGCTCCTTCATGTTCGGCGGACTGGCCTCCGGCGAGACCCGCATCACCGGCCTGCTCGAGGGCGAGGACGTGATGCGCACGGGTGCCGCCATGAAGGCGATGGGCGCGCATATCGAGAAGCGCGGCGCTGAATGGCTGATCCGCGGCACCGGCAATGGCGCGCTCCTGCAGCCGGAAGGTCCGCTCGATTTCGGCAATGCCGGCACCGGCTCGCGCCTCACCATGGGCCTGGTCGGCACCTATGACATGGAAACGACCTTCATCGGCGACGCGTCCTTGTCCGGCCGGCCGATGGGCCGCGTGCTCGAACCCTTGCGCCAGATGGGCGTGCAGGTGCTGAAGGCGACGCCCGGCGACCGCATGCCGATCACACTGCACGGCCCCAAGCACGCCGCGCCCATCACCTACCGCGTGCCAATGGCCTCGGCGCAGGTGAAGTCGGCGGTGCTGCTCGCCGGGCTGAACACGCCTGGGGTCACCACCGTGATCGAACCGGTGATGACGCGCGACCATACCGAAAAGATGCTGAAGGGCTTCGGCGCCAACCTGTCGGTCGAGACCGACGAGCGCGGCGTGCGCCACATCTTCATCGAGGGTCAGGGCAAGCTGACGGGACAGACGATCGCCGTGCCCGGCGACCCTTCCTCCGCCGGCTTTCCGTTGGTGGCGGCGCTGATCGTGCCGGGCTCGGACGTTACAATCGAAAACGTGCTGATGAACCCGACCCGCACCGGACTTCTTTTGACGCTGCAGGAAATGGGCGCCCGGATCGATATAATCGACCCGCGCAATGAAGGCGGCGAGGATGTTGCCGATCTGCGCGTGCGCTATTCCGAGCTGAAGGGCGTCACCGTGCCGCCCGAACGGGCGCCGACGATGATCGACGAATATCCGGTGCTGGCGGTCGCAGCGAGCTTCGCCGAAGGCGAAACGCTGATGCAGGGGCTGGAAGAGCTGCGGGTCAAGGAATCCGACCGGCTGTCGGCAGTCGCCAACGGGCTGAAGCTCAACGGCGTCGACTGCACCGAGGGCGAGGCCTCGCTTGCGGTGCGGGGCAAGCCCGGCGGCAAGGGCCTCGGCGGTCATCCCAATGGGCAGGACACGACGGTGCAGACACATCTCGACCACCGCATCGCCATGAGTTTTCTGGTGATGGGACTGGCAACGGAGAAGCCGGTGACAATCGACGACCAGGCGATGATCGCGACGAGTTTTCCCGAGTTCATGGGCCTGATGAAGGGTCTGGGCGCGGAGATCGAGTGACGGGTGATGGGTTGGAGCCGAACTGAGACGCTGGCGGGACAGCGCCCCCCTCTGCCCTGCCGGGCATCTCCCCCACGAGGGGGGAGATCAGCCTTCGTCGCGACTTTCGCCAATAGCCGACGTCACAGAATTGGGCGAAGCGCCAAAACTGCCAATCTCCCCCCCTGTGGGGGAGATGTCCGGCAGGACAGAGGGGGGCGCGAAGGATCGCGACGCTCGTCATTCGCGTTGCGCCTTTCGAACGCGAAGGCCTGCCAATGACCTCAACCTTCACCATAGCCATCGACGGCCCCGCTGGCGCCGGCAAAGGCACACTGGCCCGCCGGCTCGCCGACCACTACCGGCTGAACCTGCTCGACACCGGCCTCACCTATCGCGCGGTGGCCTATGCACTGCTCCAGCACGCGCTGCCGCTCGACAATGTCTCGGCCGCCGAGACCGCGGCGCGCCAGGTCGATCTGGCCAAGCTCGACCGCGCCATATTGTCGGCGCATGCGGTCGGCGAGGCTGCTTCGAAAGTCGCTGTGTTCCCAACCGTGCGGCGCATCCTGGTTGAAAAGCAGCGTGACTTCGCCAAGGCGCCACCCGGCGCCGTGCTCGACGGCCGCGACATCGGCACCGTGGTCTGCCCCGACGCCGACATCAAATTCTATGTCACGGCGAGCGCCGAGGTGCGGGCGCAGCGGCGGCTGGCCGAGATCGAGAGCATCGGCGGCACCGCCAATTTCACCGAGATCCTCGCCGACATCATGCGTCGCGACGAGCGCGACATGGGCCGGGCCGACTCGCCCTTGAAGCCGGCCGCCGACGCGCACTTGCTTGATACGTCTGAAATGGCTATAGAAGCCGCGTTTCTGGCGGCAAGAGCGATCATCGACGACGTTCTCGCCAAAAGAAACAACGCCTGAGCCGGGTTTCCCTCGCGCCACCGATTGCCGGCGGCGAAAAAGATACCCATATCGGGCAACGAACCAGCCTGCCAGCATTCTTCATGCGCCGGAATTGCCGCTCAGGCGGCCAAGGGCTTTTTGGAAAGCCCGGAACGCCGGCAGGCCAACGCAACGCTA
>NZ_NWQG01000210.1:0-9561 GCF_002529485.1 Mesorhizobium sanjuanii | reverse complement strand
GCATTCCAGGAGAAAATATGTCAGCTGCAAATCCCACTCGCGATGATTTCGCGAGCCTGCTCGAAGAATCTTTTACCGCCGGCCATTCCGGCGAAGGCCAAGTCGTCAAGGGCACGATCACCGCGATCGAAAAGGACATGGCCATCATCGATGTCGGCCTCAAGGTCGAAGGCCGCGTGCCGCTGAAGGAATTCGGCGTCAAGGGCAAGGACTCCACCCTCAAGGTCGGCGACACGGTCGAAGTCTATGTCGAGCGCATCGAGAACGCGCTTGGCGAAGCGATGCTGTCGCGTGAAAAGGCCCGCCGCGAAGAGAGCTGGGTTCGTCTCGAGGAGAAGTTCACCAAGGGTGAGCGCGTCGAAGGCGTCATCTTCAACCAGGTCAAGGGCGGCTTCACCGTCGACCTCGACGGCGCCGTGGCCTTCCTGCCGCGCAGCCAGGTCGATATCCGCCCGATCCGCGACGTCTCGCCGCTGATGCACAACCCGCAGCCCTTCGAGATCCTCAAGATGGATCGCCGCCGCGGCAACATTGTGGTGTCGCGCCGCACCGTGCTCGAGGAGAGCCGCGCCGAACAGCGTTCGGAGATCGTGCAGAACCTCGAAGAAGGCCAGGTGGTCGAAGGCGTCGTCAAGAACATCACCGACTACGGTGCGTTCGTCGACCTCGGCGGCATCGACGGCCTGCTGCATGTCACCGACATGGCCTGGCGCCGCGTCAACCATCCGACGGAAATCCTCAACATCGGCCAGACGGTCAAGGTGCAGATCATCCGCATCAACCAGGAAACCCACCGCATCTCGCTCGGCATGAAGCAGCTCGAGAGCGATCCGTGGTCCGAGATCGGCACCAAGTTCCCGATCGGCAAGAAGATCAAGGGCACCGTCACCAACATCACCGACTACGGCGCGTTCGTCGAGCTGGAGCCGGGTATCGAAGGCCTCATCCACGTTTCGGAAATGTCGTGGACGAAGAAGAACGTGCATCCCGGCAAGATCCTGTCGACGACGCAGGAAGTCGACGTGGTGGTGCTCGAGGTCGATCCGGCCAAGCGCCGCATCTCGCTCGGCCTCAAGCAGACGCTTGAGAATCCTTGGCAGGCTTTCGCCAGCAGCCATCCGGTCGGCAGCCAGGTCGAGGGCGAGGTCAAGAACAAGACCGAGTTCGGCCTGTTCATCGGCCTCGAAGGCGACGTGGACGGCATGGTGCACCTCTCCGACCTCGACTGGACTCGTCCAGGCGAGCAGGTCATCGAAGAGTACAATCGCGGCGACATGGTCAAGGCGCAGGTGCTCGACGTCGACATCGACAAGGAGCGCATCTCGCTCGGCATCAAGCAGTTGGCCAAGGATACGGTCGGCGAAGCGGCGACTTCAGGCGAACTGCGCAAGAACGCGGTTGTCACCTGCGAAGTCATCGGCGTCAAGGATGGCGGCCTGGAAGTGCGGCTGGTCGACAGCGGCATCGAGACCTTCATCAAGCGCTCCGATCTCAGCCGCGACCGCGACGAGCAGCGCCCCGAGCGCTTCACCATCGGCCAGAAGGTCGACGCCCGCGTCATCGCCTTCGACAAGAAGACCCGCAAGCTGCAGGTCTCGATCAAGGCGCTGGAAATCGCCGAGGAGAAGGAAGCGGTCGCCCAGTACGGCTCGACCGACTCCGGCGCTTCGCTGGGCGACATCCTGGGCGCCGCGCTGAAGAAGCAGGGCAGCTAAGAGCCTTCGCGCCAACTAAAAACAAACCCGCCGGAGCGATCCGGCGGGTTTTTGTTTGGCTCGTGCTTAAGCGCTCAGGCCCTGCCATATAGCGGCACCAGCGTGCCGCTCATCGCCAGATTGGCCGGCGAAGCAAGATAGGCGATGGCCTCGGCCGCCGCTTCGAGGCTGACCCATCTGCCGAAATCGGCGTCGGGCATATCAGCCCGGTTGGCCGGCGTGTCGAGGGTCGACGGGGCAACCGCATTGACCAATATGCCCTTGCCCTTCAGCTCTTCCGCCATCGCCAGTGTCATCGCCGCGACCGCCGCCTTGCTGGCGGCATAGGCGACCATGCCGGAACCACGCCGGGGGTCGAGCCCGGCGCGCGCCGTGATGTTGACGATGCGGCCGGATGTTTCGGCCGCCAGCATCGAACGTATCGCGGCGCGGCAGCACAGGAAGGTGGTGCGGGCGTTGGTGTCCATCATTTCGGCGAAGGATGCGGATTCGATCTTTTCCACCGGCGCTGCGGTAAAGCCGCCGGCCAGATGGATGGACGCCCACAAATCCGGAACGCCGTCATAAAACGCATCGACCTTGGCGGGGTCGGCGAGGTCGACATTGTGAGCCAGCTTGACGCGTTCATGTGCCGGGTAGGGAAAATGCCCGGGCGCGGCGGCATGGGCGTTGGGCACATGGCAAATCGCGCCCTCGCCCAGCAGTTTGCCGACAACCGCGCCGCCAAGCGCCCCGGTGCCGCCAGTGACCACAATGTGCCTACCGTCCAGTGTTTGCGTCATATTCGACCGCTCCAGTCATTCTTGTACTTGCGCCGCGCCGGTGGCGAACCTCGCGCCTTTCGCGTCGCCACTCAACTGAAATTTCGTCGACGCTAAACCATTCGGCCTAGATCAAGCTGCCGGCCATCCGTCGATGATCGCGTCCCACAGCAGCCGGTCCCCTGTCGTCGGCCGCGGGTTCCTGTGGGTCAGCTTGTGCAGCCAGAAACAATCGAGGACCGCGCGATGGGCGACCTCATTGAATGGAGTGAAAAGCAGCCATTGCAGCTCGTGCGGCTTGTCCGCGCCGACTTGCGGCATGAGCAGGAAATCACGTCGAAGGCGCCGGTGCAAAAGCAGCGAGGCCTCAAAATGATAGGGGAACATGAAATACTCATGAAGCCCGTCATATTTCTGCCAGTAGTCCGCCAGGCCGTGAAGCACCGTTTCGATCAGCGGATGCCCTTTGCGGGCGTGTATGAACCAGGTTTCCACCAACCTCGGATGGCGGGTCGTCTCCCGCAGGATGTAGAAATCCTCGCGCTCGATTTCGGCCGGAACAGGCTGCCGCAGCAGGATCGTGGCGTCGAGCCATGTTCCGCCATGCCGATGAAGCAGGCTCAAGCGAATGAAATTGGAGAAATGCTGCCGGCTCATCAGGGTGCGCTTGTCCCAGATGTGGCCGGGCAGGTCGATATGGCTCTCGACGGTCTTGTCGTCGAGCACGACGAGTTGGCGATCGCCCTTGTTGCGTTGCACGGAGCGCAGGCACGCCTTGACCACTGGCGGCGCTTCCTCGACACCTTGCCCCCAGTACTGCCAGATCGGGCCTAGGCCACCGGCCGGCGTGCTGCTGGAACACCATTGCGAATGGTCGACAGCAATGTGGCGAGCCCGCCAAAGGCTCCTGCGCGCATAGCTCATGCAAAGCTTCGCGGCACGTCTGCGCAAAGGCCAGGGCAAGGCAGGTGAAGATGCGGCCCAGCGCGCCGGGGAGAGAGACGCAGATGTCAGCGGATCGCGGATCGGCTTCAACTTGCTGAAATTCATCCGGCAGTCATGACATTTCCCGCCCCGCTCAATCCACGGTGATTTCGATGACATATGGCAGTCCGGTGGCCCGCGCGCGCTTGAGCGCGTCCGCCAGATGCCCGATATCGGCGAGCCGTTCGGCGGCGATGCCATAAGCCTCGGCCAGCTTGCAGAAATCCGGCGGCGCGGGCGAGACGCCGACCGGCTCGACGCCGACATCGAGCATCGAGGTTTCGATTTCGCGATAGCCGCGGTTGTTCCAGACGACGAAGGTCACCGGCGCGGCCGCATCGAGTGCCGCGCCCAGTTCCGGCAAGGTAAACTGGAAGCCGCCATCGCCAGTGAGGCAAACCACCGGCGCGTCCGGCACGGCGAGCGCGGCGCCGATGGCGGCCGGCGGGCCGAAGCCCAGCGCGCCGAAGCCGGTGGCTGCATTGAACCAGCCGCCTGGCCGGTCATGATCGTAATAGAGATTGGCGGCGTAAACCGGCTGTGTCGAATCGCCGACGATGATCGCGCCCGGCAACGCATCGCGGATCGTTTCCACCGCACGTATCTGGGCGGTGAAGGCCGGGCTGAGTTCGGCGAGGGCCGCTTTTCGTGTGGCGGCGGCGCGAGCCTGGCCGTCGCCCGACGCGGCCGACTCGCCGACACGGCCGAGCAGGGCACGAAGCGCCTCGGCGCAATCCGCCTGGATGGCAATGGTGGCCGGGCGTCGTGCCAACTGGTCGGCGTCGATGTCGATGCGGATCAGATTGGCCGGCGGGACAAACCCGCCGTCGCCATAGCCATCATAGTCGGTCGGTCCGAATTCGGTGCCGGCGGCGATGACGAGGTCCGCCTCGTCGATCAGCGCGCGCACCGCCTTCAGGCTGGGGCTCGCCGGCACGCCAAGGGGATGGCGGTACAGCAGGCCACGCGCATTGGTCGTCTGGACAACCGGCGCTCCCAGCCTTTCGGCAAGACGCTTCAGCGGCGCCTCGGCCTTCCTGGCGCCGCCGCCGGCAAGAATGAGCGGGCGGCGCGCAGCGGCGACGAGTTCCGCCGCCTTGGCAATGGCTGCGCCATCGGGCGCGGGCGGCGCTGCATTGCTCAGCACGGCGACAAGGCCGTCGGCCGGATTGACCATGATGTCGGTCGGGATCTCTATATGAACCGGGCCGGGACGTGACGACGAAAACAGGGAGAAGGCCCGCGCCAGCACGCCGGGCAGTTCGTCGGCTCCGGTGATGCGGTGCGAAAACAGCGCGACCTTCTCCATCATGCCGCGCTGGTCGGGCAATTCGTGCAGATGGCCAAGCCCTTTGCCCAGCGTCGGCGTGGCGTTGACGCCGGATATCACCAACATCGGCACCGAATCGGCGCGCGCCTGGCCCATGGCGGTAATGGTGTTGGTCAGCCCTGGACCGGTGATGACGAAGGCGACGCCCGGCCTGCCGCTGGCGCGGGCATAGCCGTCGGCCATGAAGCCGGCGCCCTGCTCGTGACGCGGCGTGACGTGGCGGATCCTCGACCGGGCCAGCCCGCGATAGAGCTCGACCGTGTGCACGCCAGGAATGCCGAAGACGGTGTCGACGCCGTGAGCTTCGAGCAAAGTGATGAGCGCTTCGCCGACTGTTGTCATTGCACGGCCATGGATTGCGACCCGTCTGTTTTACCCACCAAGTGCTCCTGCGATGTTCCCTGCCGCCAATAACCACTACAGCAAGCTGCGATCAATGGTCCAAAAACCATGGTTGACGGAGGCAAGCGGAACGGTCCATCTTGAGAATGGGAATTCGGTCCAGTGACGGTTAATGGGTAAAAGATTTCAGCTGCGACGGATCCGGCCGTCCGACGGGGCGCCGGCAAGGTGATGGCGCCGGGCGCAGCACCCGCACTGGAGCATTTGGCGCAAAACGGCGCCGCCGAAGCCATCCATGTCGAGAACCTGCACAAGAAATTCGGCGAACTGCATGTGCTGAAGGGCGTTTCGCTGTCGGCGCGCGACGGCGAGGTCATCGCCATCATCGGCGGCTCAGGCTCGGGCAAATCGACGCTGCTGCGCTGCATCAACTGCCTGGAAAACCCGACCAGCGGCATCATCCGCGTCAATGGCGAGGAGATCAAGCTGAAGGCCGACAGCCATGGCCACACGGTTCCGGCCGACCGCAAGCAGATCGAACGCATCCGCTCCAAGCTCGGCATGGTTTTCCAGAATTTCAACTTGTGGAGCCACATGACGCTGATCGAGAACGTCATCGAGGTTCCGGTGCATGTGCTCGGCGTCAAGCGCGAGGTGGCGGTCGCCGAGGCCGAAAAGCTGCTCGCCCGCGTCGGGCTCGCCGAAAAGCGGGATGTCTATCCAGCCTATCTGTCCGGCGGCCAGCAGCAGCGCGCGGCGATCGCCCGGGCGCTGGCCATCAACCCGCGCGTCATGCTGTTCGACGAGCCGACCTCGGCGCTCGATCCGGAACTGGTCGGCGAGGTGCTGAAAGTGATCGGCGACCTGGCGCGCGAGGGCCGCACCATGGTGCTGGTCACCCATGAGATGAAGTTTGCCCGCGAGGTCGCGACGCATGTCGTCTACCTTTACAACGGGCTGGTCGAGGAAGAGGGGCCGCCGGAGCAGATTTTTGGCGCGCCCAAATCCGAAAGGCTCAAGCAGTTCATCCGCAACATCGGCTAGATCGAAGCGGACGAAAACCGGGAACAACAACAAACTGGGAGTTATCTGAAATGAAAGCCGTTCTCAAAACATTTGCCGCAGCGCTGCTGCTCGGCGTCGCCGCGATGGGCGTGGCCAAGGCCGATCCGGTCAAGGTCGGCGTCGCCGCCGAACCCTATCCACCCTTCGCCTCGCCGGATGCGTCGGGCAAGTGGGTCGGCTGGGAGATCGAATTCATCGATGCCGTCTGCGCCGAGGAGAAGCTCGACTGCGTCATCACCCCCGTCGCCTGGGACGGCATCATCCCGGCGCTGACGACCAAGAAGATCGATCTCATCGCCGCCTCGATGTCGATCACCGCCGAGCGCGAGAAGACGATCGCCTTCTCGGACAAATATTACAACACCCCGACCGGCATCATCGGACCGAAGGACCAGAAGTTCGGCGCCACGCCAGATGACCTCAAGGGCAAGGTGATCGGCGTGCAGGTGTCGACCGTGCATGCCGTCTACGCCAAGAAGCACTTCACCGGGGCCGCTGAAATCAAGGAATACCAGACGCAGGACGAAGCCAACCAGGATCTCGCCGCCGGCCGCGTCGACGCGGTGCAGGCCGACGCCATCGCGCTTGGCGAGTTTCTGAAATCCGACCAGGGCAAGGCGTGCTGCGACATGAAGGGCAACGTGGCTCCGGACCTCGAAGTGCTCGGACCTGGCGTCGGCGCCGGCCTCCGCAAGGAAGACACCGAGTTGAAGGACAAGATCAACGCCGGCATCAAGGCCATCCGCGCCAACGGCAAATATGCCGAGATCACCAAGAAATACTTCGACTTCGACGTCTATGGTGACGACCCGCAGTCGAACTGACGGCCAGTACCCATCAGCAACCGACCACGCGGCGCGGACAGCGCGCCGCGTGGTTCGCCTGAACTCATCCACGCACGCTCTGCAACTTTTCGGGAGCATGCTCTAGCAATTCGGGGGCGACGCCAATCGACGCGGCCAGCATCTTCGAGCTTCTCTCGCCCACGCCTCCGGGCTGGGGCGGAACGCTTTTGGTCGGTCTGCTGCACACGATCGAGATCGCGATTGGCGCCACCTGCCTCGGGCTGCTGATCGGCATCGGCGGCGCCTATGGCAAGCTCTATGGCGGTCCGGTGGTGCGCGATCTGCTGGCTGTCTATACGACGGTGGTGCGCGCCGTGCCGGAACTGGTGCTGATCCTGCTGCTCTATTACGCCGGCACCGACCTGATCAACCAGGTGCTGGCGGCGCTCGGCTATCAGCGCATCGACATCAGCGGGCTGGCGGCCGGCATCGCCGTGCTCGGCTTCGTCCAGGGCGCCTATTCGACCGAGGTGATCCGCGGCGCGATCCTTTCGATTCCGCAGGGCCAGATCGAGGCCGCAAGGGCCTACGGCATGTCGCCCGGCCTCCTGCTGCGGCGCATCACGCTGCCGGCAATGCTGCCCTTCGCTATACCCGGCCTTGCCAATCTCTGGCTGATAGCCACCAAGGACACCGCGCTGCTGGCGGTCGTCGGCTTCTACGAGCTGACCCTGGCCACGCGGCAAGCGGCCGGCGTGACCAAGGCCTACCTCACATTCTACCTGGCGGCAGGCGCGATCTACCTTCTGGTGTCGCTGATCTCCAATCTTATCATCGGCCGCATCGAAGCCAGAGCCCGACGCGGTATGCCTTCGCTCAAGGAGGCGCGCTGATGGCTGGTGAAGCGGCCATGATCAACGTTGCCGCGCGAACATCGCTGTGGCTTCAGCCGCATCGCATCGTGCTCATTCTGATCGCGCTTGGGCTGGTTCTGGCGGCTGCCTTCTTCATGCGCTGGGACTGGCTGCCGCAATATTACGAAGCGGGATTGCTTGGCATCTGGCGGTCGCTCTGGATTCTGGCCGTCACCTGCGTGTTGGGCTTCCTGCTCGCCGTGCCGCTCGGGCTGGCGCAGGCTGCCGGCTCCTTCTGGTTCGCCGCACCCGCCAAGGTCTTCTGCACCATCATCAGGGGAACACCGCTGCTCTTGCAGCTCTGGCTGCTCTATTATGGGCTGGGCTCGCTGTTTCCGCAGTATCCCTGGATACGCGAATCCTGGATGTGGCCGTATCTGCGGCAAGCATGGCCCTATGGCGTGCTGGCGCTGACCTTGTCCTTCGCCGGCTATGAGGGCGAGGTGATGCGCGGCGCCTTTGCCGGCGTGCCGAAAGGGCAGATCGAGGCCGCCCGCGCCTTCGGCATGAGCCGCTGGAAGGCCTTCCGGCGCATCTGGCTGCCGCAAGCCTTCTACCGGGCGCTGCCGACGCTGACCGGTGAAACGGTGCTGCAGTTGAAATCGACGCCGCTGGTGGCGACCATCAGCGTGATCGACATATTTGCCGTCTCCTCGAAGGTGCGGCAGGACACCTACCTGACCTATGAACCCTTGCTGCTGCTGGCGTTGATCTATATGGCGATCACCGGCATCCTGGTCTTTGCCTTCGGCAGGATCGAAGCGCGAATCCCGAACAAAATCGGGTAGGATTTAGTGAGGAGTCAGTAGTGAGTAGTGCGCAGGCAGTCGCTCTCACTACTCGCTAAATCCCTACTCACTACTCACTAGAGGCAACGCCGATGCAACTCAGTCTCGACCAGGCAACAGGACTGTGCCGGATGGCTGCGCTCGGCGCCGGCGCCAATGAGGAAGCGGCGCACTCGCTTGCCGCCTCGATCGTTGCGGCCGAGGCGGAAGGGCTCGCCACGGTCGGGCTGACGCATTTCATCGATTATCTGGAAGCACTGGAAGCCGGCCGCATCGACGGCAAGGCCGAGCCGGTCATCACCAGGCCGGCGCTCGCGGTTTTTCTCTCCGATGCGCGCGGCGGTTTGGCCCATACCGGCTTCGACAGGACGATCGACGATCTCGCCAAGGCGGCACGCCTGTTCGGCGTCGCCATCTTTTCGCAGAAGAACGCCTACACGTGCGGCGCGCTCGGCTATTTCACCGGGCGGCTGGCAGCACTTGGGTTGGTCTCCTTCGCCGCGACCAACGGGCCGGCCGTGCTTGCCGGCTCCGGCTCGGTCAAGCCGGTCTATTGCACCAACCCGATGTCCTTTGCCGCGCCCGCCGCCGATGGCGCGCCGCTGGTCATCGACCAGTCGTCGAGCGCCACCGCCTTCGTCAACATCCGCAAGGCGGCCGAGGACGGCAAGAAAATTCCGGAAGGCTGGGCCCTGGATGCGAGCGGCAACCCGACCACCGACCCTGCCGCCGCCATGAAAGGCGCCATGCTTGCCTTTGGCGGCCAGCGCGGCGCCAACATCGCGCTGATGGTGGAAGTGCTGGCGGCCGGCCTGTCGGGCGCCAATTGGTCGCTCGACGCGCCATGGTTCAGCGGCGGGCCGGACAGTCCGGGGAC
>NZ_NWQG01000209.1:0-1354 GCF_002529485.1 Mesorhizobium sanjuanii | reverse complement strand
GGCCGCAGCTGAGCCGAGAAGCAGGCTCTTGATGTTCATTTTCTGACCTCCAGTCAAAAGTTAAAAAACGGGTCTGGGTATTCTTTGCTGAAGGACAGCGTTCCCTGCCCCATCCCCACTATCCGAAAAAGATGCGCACCGCGCCGCTCCTTCGAATCCGACATTACCCATGGGGCGGCGGCGTTCAACCACGATCGTACCGGCAAAAGGCCTGTCCGGGCGCTATCCCCAAGCGTTGTTGCACAAATGACACGATTTGGCCTCACTCGGAAAGCTCTCATTAACCATCGACCCCTGCGGAGCCCTTGCAATCCGCCCGATTCCGGCGATCGCTCGCCGGAATTGCGACGGTATTCCGGAGCCACCGGCCCGGGAATCGCCATGGAATCGCCGCATGACCAAAGCGGCATTTCGGCGGAAGCCGGATTTTTCGGCGATAATGGCGCCGGCTTGTTGATTGTGCCGACGCTTTTCTTTATCCAGCGGCGCAACGGAGAGGTGGCCGAGTGGTCGAAGGCGCTCCCCTGCTAAGGGAGTAGAGGTCAAAAGCTTCTCGTGGGTTCGAATCCCATCCTCTCCGCCATCCTGCTTCGCGCTGCGCGCTTCGCAGGACAAGCCCCAACAGTTCGTGCGAAGCAGGATGGCGGAGAGGATGCCCTCCGAAGCCTTGGCGAAGGAGGGCCGCTGGTCGCTAAAAACCCTTGTATAGCAGGCTTGGCAGCTCCTTTTCCGCGAAGGAGAATGCTCTCCGAAGCGCCTTGTCCTGCGAAGCCCGCAGGGCGGAGCAGGAGAGGAGATCCGGTTCGTGTGGTACGTGTATCTGCTGGAGAGCAAAGTCGCTGAAGGCGAGCGCTATATCGGCGTGACTTCAGACCTGAAACGACGGATTGCCGACCATAATGCCGGAAAATCCAGCCACACATCCAAGTTCCTGCCGTGGCGAATCGTGACCTATATGGCCTTCTCGAACCAGGCCAAGGCGACTTCATTCGAGCGTTATCTCAAATCCGGTTCGGGGCACGCTTTCGCCAACAAACGTCTTTGGTGAATATTTTTCGCGACGACTAAAATGGGACTTTTCCATAAAAGATAAGCAATCACAATTGCTTAGCATAAAAACGAGCACCCCGGATCCGTTATTCTGTTCGATTCTGACTGGAGGTCAGAAAATGAACATCAAGAGCCTGCTTCTCGGCTCAGCTGCGGCCCTGATCGCAGTTTCCGGTGCGCGCGCCGCCGACGCCGTCGTCGTCGCCGAGCCGGAACCCGCCGAATACGTCAAGATCTGCGACGTCTACGGCGCTGGCTACTTCTACATCCCCGGAACCGAAACCTGCCTGCGCATCGGCGGCTA
>NZ_NWQG01000208.1:0-6240 GCF_002529485.1 Mesorhizobium sanjuanii | reverse complement strand
CCAGATTGGCACCATCGACAGCTATGTTCCGCATGTCGTCGGCGGCGTGAAGTGGACGCAGGGCTGGGGCGCCATCACCGGCGTCATTGCCTATGACAGCAACTACGAGGAAGTTGCCGGCAAGGTTCGCCTGGACGTGACCGTCAACGACGCACTGTCGCTGTTCATCATGGGCGGCTATGGCACGGACGACAACCTGGACGATCCGACTTACGCAATCCCGGCTGGCGGCCGCGGTATGTACAAGATCTGGGGCGGTAACTGGGCAGTGTGGGGCGGTGGCACCTACAAGTTCAACGAGAAGACCTCGTTCAACGTTCAGGCGTCGTATGACGATTGGAGTAACCTCGGCATCGCGGCGAACGTGGCTTATGACATCGTTCCTGGCTTCACGATCACGGCCGAAGTTGACTACGTCCACGCCCCTGAATTTGATAACCCGGATCCGACCCGCAATTACAACTGGACCAATGCTGACGACGAAGACAGCATCGGCGGCATGCTCCGCTTCCAGCGCTCGTTCTAAGGGCTGGCTTTATACAGGTGAATTCCAGCCCGGGCGCACCATCGCCCGGGCTGTTTTTGTTTCGTGACTGGACCAAGGCAAACAGAAGGAACAGGGGGTAACGGCAGCTGAATAGGTCCGCAGGGCGATTTCGTGGGATCCGCTGATGAGCGGATGAAATCACAACTGCGTGATCAAAACTCTTGAAAGGGCGCTTCCAAGCGGATAGGTGTGAATGCCATCCACTCGGGGGTGTGGCGAATGATGACGACCGAAGCGATTCAAGAGGGTGAACCCTCTGATCATTTTTCGATATTTTCTTCTCAAATCTCGAAGATAAAATACAGTTACAACAAGATACGGGAAGTAAAGTCGTACAGGGTCGGAGAGCTGTTTTCAGCATACCGGGACATACTTTGGGATGATGGGCGGCATAAATACAATGTCAGCTCCTTCATCGGCGAAATCGATGAGATACTCCTCGGGGAGCGTTTCAGCGCTTTTGACCAGGGCACCCTGGACAACCTAATCGGCACCTTGCGCCAGCGCGGCAACAGCAACGCAACCATCAACCGGAAGATGGCTGCCCTCAGCAAACTGCTGCGCAAGGCTCATAAGATGGGAGATATCCACAGCCTGCCCGAGTTCCGCCGCCAGAAGGAGCGGGCGGGACGGATTCGCTTCCTGGAAAGGGACGAAGAGGCACGGCTGTTCGCCGCCATCAAGAGCCGCAGCGAGGATGCCTACCGGCTCTCCGTCTTTCTCGTCGACACCGGCTGCCGTCTCGGCGAGGCGCTCGGCTTGATCTGGAACGATATCCAGGAGCATCGCGTCAGTTTCTGGATTACCAAATCCGGCCGCAGCCGCACCATTCCGATGACCGAGCGGGTTAGAGAGGTGATCAAGCTGCCGCCCACCGAGGGCCGTCGGCCCAAGGGGCCGTTCACCAAGCTCAGCCAGGCGCAGTTTCGAGCCATCTGGAACGATGCAAAAGCCGAAGTGGGTCTTGGCGCCGACGATCAGGTGGTGCCGCACATCCTGCGCCACACCTGCGCCTCGCGCCTGGTCCAAGGCGGCATCGACATCCGGCGCGTGCAGATGTGGCTCGGCCACCAGACGCTTTCGATGACCATGCGTTACGCGCATCTCGCCACCAACGACCTCGACGGTTGCGTCACCGTGCTGGAAACGCCTCGCGGCGGGGCGGCGGCCGGGAATGCCGGGGGCTCTGTGTTTTCGTCTCCATTGATGACGGCGCCTTCGGCATCGCCGAGCGCGCATAAGGCGGAGCCTGCGGCCGCAAAAGCACCGAGGAAAAGCTCGAAAGCCAAGTAATCCAGGGGGCTATTTTCTATACTTCTGTTACCACCCCAGGGCCGATCAGGTCTTGGGGTTTACTTCAACTGAACTTTAGCTCCGCTCGATCGAGAAAAGTCGCGATGGCGCCGGGCAGGGCGCCGGTCTCCAGGAACGGCGCGTGGCCCTGGCCTTCGACCGTGACCGTCTCGATATCGCGATGCCGCTTTCGCATCTGTTCGAGCGTTTCGACGGACAGCAGTTTCGAATTGGCGCCGCGTATGGCAAGCAGCGGGATTGCCGCCAGCGCCTCGAATTGCGGCCACAGATCAGGCAGCGGCTGGGTGAGGTCGAGGCCTGCCAGCGTGTCGACCAGTCGGGGGTCGAAATCCGGCATCAGCCCTTCCTCCGTCTTGCGGTAAAGCGCCGACACCATCCGCTCCCAATCCGCAGCGGTCAGGGCTGGGAAATCGCTGCCATGCGTTTCGCGCTGGGCGCTGATCGCCTCGGCACGGGTTTTCGGCTTCGGTGAAGGGTCGAGATAGGAGCGGATATGGGCTAGGCCGTCAGCCTCGATCACCGGGCCGATGTCGTTGAGGACAATGGCTTTCAGCGCGGAAGGCTTCATTGCCCCGAGCACATGGATGATCAGCCCGCCGCGCGACGTGCCGATAAAGGCCGCTTCCTCGATCCCCAGCGCCGCCAGCCCGGCGAGGATATCTCCGGCCTCTATGGCGGGATTGTAGTGGCTGATATCGGGGTCATAGGCGGACAGCCCACGCCCGCGATAGTCGAAGGCGACAACCTTTCGCGGGCCTTCCGGGCGCCTCGACAGATAAAGCGCCAGTTCGTGAAAATCGCGGGCATTGCGGGTGAGGCCCGGCAGGCAGACGACCGGCCAATGGCCGGAATTCGCTTCGCCATAGATGCGGGCGTGGAGCTTGAGCCCGTCGGGTGCGGTATAGAAGAAATCGGAAAAGCCTTCGGTCATCTGAACTCGAATCCTTCCACCCGCCGGTTCATCCTGACTGGCTACAGGCGAGGGCGGGCGCGGTCAAATCGGGAGGGCAGAACGGCTAAACTGCTAATCTCCCACGAGGGGCCTGTTGCACAATTCGAGGTTTCCGCAACTCGTTCTTGGTTCGATTCTTGGATGTTCTCGGAGAGATTCCGAGACGTTCTAAGAACAAATGCGAACGCCGGAATTGCGCAACAGGTCCACGAGGGGGAGATTGGCCGTCATCGACGCTTTCGCCAATCTCGAACGCTATCGAACGCGCCTCAACCCCGCCCGTTCACCAGATCTCCCACAATATCGTATTTGCCGGAAATACGCATCTTGTAGACCTCGTAATTCTCCATCACGCGCTGGACGTAACTTCTTGTTTCCGTATAGGGAATCCGTTCGATCCAGTCGACGACGGCGTCGACGTCCTTGCCGCGCGGGTCGCCATATTTGGCCACCCACTGGGCGGCGCGGTTGGGGCCGGCATTGTAGCCGGCGAAGGTCAACACGTAGGAGCCGTTGAAGCGGCCGAGCTGTTCGCCGAGGAAGGCGGCGCCAAGCGTCGCATTGTAGCCGGCATCGGTGGTTAGCCGCGCCTGCGAGAAGGCCATGCCGGCCTTCTTCGCCAATTGCCTGGCGGTCCCTGGCATCAGCTGCAAGAGCCCGCGCGCGCCGGCGCTGGACACCGCGCCGATGTTGAATTCGCTTTCCTGGCGGGCGATGGCATAGGCCAGCGCCTTGCCTGAGCCGGAAATGTTGGCGGTGTCGGGAATGACGCCGAGCGGATGCGACAGCGCGCCGACGTGGATGCCGCGCGCGCCGGCGATCTTGCCGACTTTCAGCGCCAGGAAATGGTTGCCCTGCTTTTCCGCCATCACGGCCAGCAGCGCCAGCTCTCCCGGACTGGTCAATTGCCCGGCAAGGTCGCGGTAAAGCGTATCGGCATAGCGCTCGTAGCCTGTCTCCTGCAGCCGCTTGATGGCACTGACGGCCTCGCGGTTGACGAAATTGCGGCGGTCGGTTGTATCAGGCGAGGGATAGGCGATGTTGAGGACCTGCCGGCCGACACGCTCGCCGGCGAGCTGGCCGTAGAAGGTGGTGCCGTATGTGGCGGCGCGGGCGAAATAGTCCTTGGCGCTGCCGGGGCCGCCGGCTTCGGCGGCGCGGCCAAGCCAGTAATAGGCGCGCGACAGCGACATCGGCCCCTGGGCGAGATCGGCGATCCGCGCGAAGTGCTTGGCCGCGGTGTCGGGGTCGTTGAGGCCGCGCAGCGCATACCAGCCGGCATGGAACTCGGCTTCGGCAGCGTTTGCGGCGCTTTCGGCAGCATGCGCCGCGACGATCTTGTAAGCGGTCTTCATGTCGCCCTGGTCGACCAGCTCGCGCGACAGCACCCGGCGCTCGACCCACCAGGCGTCCGGGTCGACCAGCGCGTCGCGGTCGGCGGGCGCCCGCATCACAACCGCGGCGGCGTCGGAAAATTTCTCCTGCTTGCGCAGATATTCGGCCTCGGCAAAGAGATAGCCGGCCGAACGCTGCGCCGTCGGCACCGCCTTCAGCAGCTTGGCGGCGTTCTTGTCGCCCTTGGATACCGCAGCCCAGGCATCAGCGAGCGGCTGGGCGCCCGCCAGGGGCGCGACCCGCAGCGCCGAATTGACCCGGTCGGCATAAAACATGCGCTCCATGCGGAAACGGTGGTCGGCGACCGGGATGAGCTTGCCAAACTCTTTGATGATACCAGCTTCGTCCTTGGCCTCGAGCTTTTCGGTGCGCCAGAACGGCGACAGCACCGAGCGCGCCGCCTTGGCGTTGCCCAGCGCCAGGTAGGAGCGTGCCAGGATCACCACGCCGTCTGGCGTCCGCGGCTGGCTGCCGCCAAAGGCCTGGACCACGACTTGCGGGGCGGGGTTCTCGCGGTAGAGCGCGCGTTCGCTGTTCTCGCGCAAGGCCATCGTGCCCGGCCAGGTCGGCAGCATCCTGGCGGCATCGGCGATGTCGCCGCTCGGCACCTTGTCGCCACCATAGAGCGCGATCGCCCAGGCAAGGATATGCCGGTCGAGCGAATTGGCCGGCAGGCTCTCGCGCACCTGGCGCGCACGGGCAATATCGTTGGCCGCCAGCGCATCGAGGCCGCTCTTCAACCTGGCGATGCTGGCCGATGGCAAGGAATCTGACCTGTCTTGCAGGCTCGGCATCGGGATGGCCGACGTGACCTGCACATCGACATTGCTGCTGCCGACGGCCACGCCCGGCACCAGCATGGCAGCGACGCCAAGCAGAGCGAAAAGGTGAGGCCGTCCGGTCGGCATGGTTTGCGTCACTCCTGTCCTTGCACGGACCAAAAGGCACAGATGTTCTGAAGCCTAGTCGCCCGTGGTGAAGAGCACGTAAACAAAAGCTTATCGAGATCGTTCAAATTTGCGCTTGCTGGTTTTTGTTTATGCATGTCGTTATCCCCAAAACCGGTTTCCACTTTTGGGGCGACATGCATTGACGCCATGCTTGCCGCGCAACAATGTCGAGACTATGGTGCGCCGCTTCGCTTTCGGCTAGAAGGCGCGCACGACAGACCAAGAGACTGTTTCGAAATTCGCTCTGGCGAGTCATATGGTGGTGGATTCGAGAACCGGAGCGCAGCGGACATTTGGGTCCGTGAGCACCGGAAGCGCAGAAAACGCCATCAGATGGCCGCCGGAGTAGAGTTTCCAAACAGGCTCGGAAAAGTCCCAAGGAGTTGGACGACATGCTGAGAGGCTCGCTCACCGCGCTCGTGACACCGTTCGAAAAGAGCGGCCGTTTCGACGAGAAAGCCTTTCGTGCATTCATCGAATGGCAGCTCGGCGAGGGCACCACGGGCCTCGTCCCGGTTGGCACGACAGGCGAGTCGCCGACGCTGTCGCATGACGAGCATCGCCAAGTCGTCAAGGTCTGCATCGAGGTGGCCAAGGGCCGTGTTCCCGTCGTTGCAGGCGCCGGCTCCAACAACACTGAAGAGGCGGTCGGTCTGGTCCAGTATGCCGAGAAAGCCGGCGCCGACGCGGCACTCGTCGTCACGCCCTATTACAACAGACCGACACAGCGCGGTCTCTATGCGCACTTCGCCGCCGTCGCGAAGGCGACGAAGCTGCCGATCATCATCTACAACATCCCGCCGCGTTCGGTGATCGACATGACGCCCGAGACGATGGGCCGGCTGGCCCACGACTTCAAGAATATCGTCGGCGTCAAGGACGCTACCGGCAAGGTCGAGCGGGTTTCCGAACAGCGCGCCACCTGCGGCAAGGATTTCATCCAGCTTTCGGGCGAGGATGCCTCGGCGCTCGGCTTCAATGCGCATGGCGGCGTCGGCTGCATCTCGGTGACGTCGAACGTCGCGCCCAGGCTCTGCGCCGAATTCCAGGAGGCGACGCTTTCCGGCGACAGCGCCAAGGCG
>NZ_NWQG01000207.1:0-13348 GCF_002529485.1 Mesorhizobium sanjuanii | reverse complement strand
GTGCTGCGTTTGCCGCTGATGACGGTCGAGGCCTCGACCGCCGAGAAGATCGATGCGGCGATGAAGCACGCCGGCTTGATTAACTAGGGATGAGGCGCCACCTCTCCGTATCATGAATCAAGTCAGAAAAGCCGATCCCAACAACAAGACCGTTGCGGAAAACCGCAAGGCGCGGTTTTCCTATGAGGTGCTCGACACGATCGAGGCCGGCCTGGTGCTGACCGGCACCGAGGTCAAGTCGCTGCGCCAGGGCCAGGCCAACATCCAGGACAGCTATGCCTCGGTCGAAGGCGGCGAGATCTGGCTGATCAATTCCTATCTGCCGGAATATCTGCAGGCCAACCGCTTCAATCACGAGCCGCGCCGACGCCGCAAGCTGCTGCTCAACAAACGCGAGATGGCCAAGCTGTCACAGAGCGTCGACCGCGAAGGCATGACGCTGGTGCCGCTGAAAATCTATTTCAACGACCAGGGCCGCGCCAAGCTCTTGCTCGCCGTCGGCCGCGGCAAGAAGCTGCATGACAAGCGCGAAACCGAGAAGCAGCGCGACTGGTCGCGTGAGAAGGGCCGGCTTCTAAAAGAGCGTGGATAAGCTTGAAGAACCGGATCATCTTCTGGGGCGCGGCAGGCCTGGTCTTTGCCGGCCTCGTCGCTGCCGGCGGCCTCTTCTATTTCCATACGTTCTCCCCGGACCGTGACAGATTTCCGGTCAGGGGCATCGACGTTTCCCATCATCAGGGCAAGATCGACTGGCGGCGTGTCGCCGCTGACGATGTCGGCTTCGCCATCATCAAGGCGACCGAAGGCGGCGACCATGTCGACGATGCCTTCACCGCCAATCTGAACGAGGCCCGCGCCGCCGGACTTGCCGTCGGCGCCTATCATTTCTTCACTTTCTGCAGGCCGGGTGCCGATCAGGCGAGGAATTTCATCTCCATTGTGCCGCGCGATCAGCCGCTGCTGCCGCCGGTGGTGGATGTCGAATTCGGCGGCAATTGCCCGCGGCGGCCGTCGCCTGAGCAGTTGCAGGCCGAGCTCTCGGCATTTCTCGACCCGGTCGAGGCAGCGTTCGGCAAGACGGCGATCGTCTATGTGACGGACGAGGCCGCCAGGATCTATGCCGAACAGATCGCCGGCCGCCCGCACT
Source organism: Mesorhizobium sanjuanii (assembly GCF_002529485.1). NCBI lineage: Bacteria > Pseudomonadati > Pseudomonadota > Alphaproteobacteria > Hyphomicrobiales > Phyllobacteriaceae > Mesorhizobium > Mesorhizobium sanjuanii. The sequence continues at coordinate 12,201 of NZ_NWQG01000207.1, read as the reverse complement.
GGCGTCGTTCGCTGGCGCTGCGGCCAAGCCACGACAACTGGATCTACTGGCAGTACCACGACAAAGGCCAAGTCGACGGCATCGTCGGCGACGTCGACCTGAATGTCCTGCAGGGCGGACCGGAGAAATTGGCCGAGCTTTTTGCCGCGACGCCTTCCGACTCTATTCCTGCAGAAACGCCGCGATCTCCTTGAACAGGTTGAGGAACATCTCTGCTGTCGAAACGCCGATTGTAGCGCGAGGGTGACTGGAATCCTGCGCTCACGCCGCGGCTTGTGACGCCTGCGGGCCGAGCATCACATTCGCATCGCCCCAGGCTTTGAGCGCTGTGATTACCGGCTCCAGGCTCCTGCCGCGCGGCGTCAGGCTGTATTCCACCTTCGGCGGCACCTCGGCATAGACTTTGCGGGCGATGAGCCTATCGGCTTCCAACTCGCGAAGCTGGTTGGTCAGCATGCGCTGCGTGCAGTTCGGAATGCGTCGGCGTATCTCGTTGAAGCGCAGCGTGCCTTCGAACAGATGGTAGAGCACGACGCCTTTCCACTTCCCGTCGATGTAGCGGAGCGTGCCCTCCACGGTGCAGCCGGGGCTGCAATCGAATCGCTCATGGCGAATGCGCGGCATGACGGTATCCTTTTCGACACTATGTGCATTATATGTGCATTCTTGCGCTTGATGCACATAATCCGCATCTCTGCCCTAGACAACGCTCAACAGCAATCGCGGAGATCAGAATGCGCGCCGTCGGCTATCAAATCCCAGCTCCCATCACCGATGAGTCGTCCCTCGTCGATATCGACTTGCCCAAACCAGAGCCGAAAGGCCGTCAACTGCTGGTCGAGGTGAAGGCGGTCTCGGTCAATCCGGTCGACACCAAGATCCGGAAAAGCGCCAAACCCGAAGCCGGAAGCTGGCGCGTGCTTGGTTGGGACGCCGCCGGCCGGGTGGTCGCCACGGGTCCGGATGCCAACCTGTTCAAGCCCGGAGACGACGTCTTCTATTCCGGTGCGCTGGCGCCGCAAGGCACCAATGCCGAGTTCCACCTCGTCGATGAGCGCCTTGTCGGCCGCAAGCCCGGCTCGCTCGACTATGCGCCAGCGGCGGCGCTGCCGCTGACGGCAATTACCGCCTTTGAGGCGCTGTTCGATCGCCTTGACGTGAAGAAGCCGGTCGTAGGCGCCGCGAATGCCATCGTGATCATCGGCGGTGCAGGCGGCGTCGGTTCAATTGCGGTCCAGCTTGCGCGACAGCTGACCGATCTGACCGTGATCGCCACCGCATCAAGGCCTGAAACGCGTGACTGGGTGCTTGGGCTTGGCGCCCATCACGTCGTCAATCATTCCAGGCCGCTCGCTGCAGAAGTCGCAGCACTCGGCACCGGCGCACCGGCCTTCGTGTTCTCGACAACCAACACAGACAAACACCTGGCCGAAATCGCCGAATTGATCGCACCGCAGGGCCGTTTCGGGTTGATCGACGATCCCCAGATGCTCGACATCAATCCGTTCAAGCGCAAGAGCGTTTCGGTCCATTGGGAACTGATGTTCACCCGCTCGCTGTTCGAGACGCAGGACATGGCCGCGCAGGGCGAGCATCTGAACGAATTGGCACGGCTTGTCGACGCCGGCACTATCCGCACCACATTGAGCGAGACGTTCGGTCGTATCAATGCCGCCAATCTGAAGCGCGCCCATGCGCTGATCGAGACCGGCAAGGCCAAGGGCAAGATCGTGCTGGAAGGCTTCTGACAGCGTTCGACTCTACGCCTGCAGAAACGCAGTGATCTCGCTGAAGACATTGACGAACATCGCTTCGGTCAAAACACCGGTATTGGTGTTGTAGCGTGAGCAGTGATAGCTGGAAAATAGCGCAATGCCGCCGATTTGGTGCTGTCCGCCATGCTTGAAGGGATGGGCGGCAACACGCCCGCCCAGCGCCCTGACCGTCGACTGGTGGGCGATCGAGCCCAGCGCCAGAACGGCGCGCAGATTGGAAAACCGCGCAATCGTCGGCACCAGGAACGTCCGGCAGGTGGCAATCTCGGCGCCGACCGGCTTGTTCTCCGGCGGCACGCAGCGCACCGCGTTGGTGATCGCCGTTTGCACAAGCTCCAGCCCGTCGTCGGGCCGCGCCTTGAATTCGCCGCGCGCCAGACCGTGCGCGATCAGCGTGCCGTAAAGCAGGTCGCCGGCATAGTCCCCGGTGAAGGGACGCCCGGTCCGGTTCGCGCCACGCAGGCCGGGCGCCAGCCCGACGATCAAAAGCTTGACCGCGTCCTCGCCCTCGGGCGGCAGGAAAGTCGGCACCGGCGCGTTGAACCAGGATGGTTCGCGGCGCCGCCATTCGGCAATGAAATCATGCAGCCGCAGGCAAAGCGAGCAATCACGGTCGGGTTCCGGGGAGGCGACCAAGGGAGTGGGGGTCGGAGCGGTCAAGGCTGCGCCGTCAAAAATCGTCCTCGTCGACTTCGGCAGGCTCAGGGCGGCGCACCGGTCTCTCGGACGGGTCGCGGCCCACATCGTTCTTCAAATTCACCAGGTCGATGAAATGGTCGGCCTGCCGGCGCAGATCGTCGGAAATCATCGGCGGCTGCGAGGCCATGGTCGAGACGATCGACACCTTGCGGCCGCGCCGCTGCAATGCCTCGACCAGCGTGCGGAAATCGCCGTCGCCGGAAAAGATGACATAGTGGTCGACGACATCGGCAAGCTCCAGCGCATCGACGGCCAGCTCGATGTCCATATTGCCCTTGATCTTGCGGCGGCCGGTCGAGTCGGTGAATTCCTTGGCCGGCTTGGTCACCACCTTGAAGCCATTATAGTCGAGCCAGTCGATCAGCGGCCGGATCGAGGAATATTCCTGATCCTCGACCAGCGCCGTGTAATAGTAGGCGCGCAGCAGGTAGCCACGCTTCTGGAAACTCGACAAAAGCTTGCGATAGTCGATGTCGAAGCCTAGCGCGCGCGACGTGGCGTAGAGATTGGCGCCGTCGATGAAAAGCGCGATTTTCTCCCGGGGATCGAACATGGAAATATCCTTTTTCGAAATAAACGGTCGTCTAAATGCGTGAGTGACTATTCGGTCGGCTCGTAATAAAGCGGCTGACCTCTCATCGTTCGAGATAACGCCAGTTTTACGGCAATCCAAGGGTGCGGTGCTGTACTGCAAGCAATTGTGATCGGACCCCGGATCGTCGCTGGCGTTCAGCGCGCTGAATCCCGGTGTCGAATCCCGGTATTGCCCGGCCCAAGGTCCGGCAGTGGCCCATATTGCCATGAAGCTTGTATTTTGGCGGCGTTCGGGTTATGGACCGCGCCTGTTTTCCATCAAATCCAGGCATGAAAGGGGCAATCCATGGCCCGCGTAACCGTTGAAGATTGCATCGACAAGGTCGACAACCGCTTCGAGCTGGTGCTGCTCGCCGGTCATCGTGCCCGTCAGATCAGCCAGGGCGCACCGATCACCGTTCCTCGCGACAACGACAAGAACCCGGTCATCGCGCTGCGCGAGATCGCTGACGAGACGCTGTCGCCCGACGACCTCAAGGAAGATCTGATCCACTCGCTGCAGAAGCATGTCGAGGTCGACGAGCCGGAAGCCGACGGCGAGGCCATCGCCGACCAGACCGGTGCCGCCGTTGCAGCAGCCGACGCAGACGACGCCGAAGACAACATCGCTTTCGACCGCATGACCGAGGAAGACCTGCTGGCCGGCATCGAAGGCCTGGTGCCGCCGGAAAAAAGCGACGATTATTGATCCTTGGCATAGCTGCCGACACTTTCGTATCGGCGGTTTCGTGGCTATCTATGACATGCGCCGCATTCCAGTGCGGCGCATGATTCATTTCAGCACCGCGAGATCCCGCCCATGATGCGTCAGTATGAGCTTGTCGAGCGCGTCCAGCGCTACAAGCCTGACGTCAACGAGGCGTTGCTCAACAAGGCCTATGTCTATGCCATGCAGAAGCATGGCCACCAGAAGCGCGCCTCCGGCGATCCCTATTTCTCGCATCCGCTCGAAGTTGCCGCCATCCTCACCGAAATGCACATGGACGAGGCGACAATCGCGGTCGCCCTGCTGCACGACACGATCGAGGATACCACGGCGACGCGGGCCGAGATCGACGAGCTGTTCGGCCCGGAAATGGGCAAGCTGGTCGAGGGCCTGACCAAGCTGAAGAAGCTCGATCTGGTCTCCAAGAAGGCCGAGCAGGCGGAAAACCTGCGCAAGCTCCTGCTGGCGATCTCGGAAGATGTCCGCGTGCTTCTGGTCAAGCTTGCCGACCGCCTGCACAATATGCGTACCCTCGACCATGTGCCGGAGGCCAAGCGCCTGCGCATCGCCGAGGAGACGATGGATATCTACGCGCCGCTGGCCGGGCGCATGGGCATGCAAGGCATGCGCGAGGAGCTGGAGGAGATCGCCTTCCGTTACATCAATCCGGAGGCCTATCGCGCTGTCACCGCCCGGCTGGCCGAGATATTCGAGCGCAACAAGGGGGTGCTGTCCGAGATCGAGAAGTCGCTGTCCACGCTCTTCGAAAAGCATGCGATCAAGGCTGGCGTGAAAAGTCGCCAGAAGAAGCCGTGGTCGGTGTTCCGCAAGATGGAAGCCAAGGCGCTGTCTTTCGAACAGCTCTCCGACATTTTTGGCTTCCGCGTCGTCGTCGAGACGGTCGAGGACTGCTATCGCGCGCTCGGCGCCATCCATACCACCTGGTCGATGGTGCCCGGCCGCTTCAAGGATTACATCTCGACGCCGAAGCAGAATGACTATCGTTCTATCCACACCACCATCGTCGGGCCGTCGCGCCAACGCGTTGAGCTGCAGATCCGCACCCATCAGATGAACAAGATCGCCGAATACGGCGTCGCCGCGCATTCGATCTACAAGGACACCGGCGGCAAGGTGAACGGCGCTGCCCATGCGATCTCGAAGGAGACCAATGCCTATGCCTGGCTGCGGCGCACCATCGAGCAGCTTGCCGAAGGCGACAATCCCGAGGATTTCCTCGAAAACACCAAGCTGGAACTGTTCCAGGACCAGGTGTTCTGCTTCACGCCCAAGGGTATGCTGATCGCGCTGCCGCGGGGCGCCACACCGATCGACTTCGCCTATGCCGTGCATACCGATGTCGGCGATACTTGCGTCGGCGCCAAGGTCAATGGCCGCATCATGCCGCTGATGACCGAACTGAAGAACGGCGACGAGGTCGAGATCATCCGCTCCAAGGCGCAGGTGCCGCCGGCGGCCTGGGAGTCGGTGGTCGTCACCGGCAAGGCACGCTCGGCGATCCGCCGCGCCACCAAGAACGCCATCCGCAAGCAGTATTCGGGTCTCGGTATCCGCATTCTCGAACGCGCCTTTGAACGGTCCGGCAAGACCTTCACCAAGGAAAGCCTGAAATCGGTGCTGCACCGGCTGGCGCGCAAGGACATCGAGGACGTGCTGGCCTCGGTCGGCCGCGGCGAGCTTGCCTCAACCGACGTCATGAAGGCGGTATTCCCGGATTTCAAGGACGAACGCGTGACGCTGGCGGCGCCCAAGCAGCGCGAGGAGGGCTGGTCGAAGATCCGCAACGCCGCCGGCATGCTGTTCCAGATCCCCGGCCGTGCTGCGCGCAAGGACAAGAGCCAGCCGCGCGACGGCGCTGTTCCCATCCGCGGCGTGCGAGGCGACCTGCCGGTGCGCTTCGCGCCGGAAGGCGCCGTGCCCGGCGACCGCATCGTCGGCATCATCCAGCCGGGAACCGGCATCACCATCTACCCGATTCAGTCGCCGGCACTGCAGGCTTTCGACGACCAGCCCGAGCGCTGGATCGATGTGCGCTGGGACATAGACGAGCGCACCAAGGAGCGGTTTCCCGCGCGCGTCTCGGTCACCGCCATCAATGCGCCGGGTTCGCTGGCCGACATCGCCCAGGTCGTTGCCTCGAATGACGCCAACATCCATACCTTGTCGATGGTGCGCACGGCGCCTGATTTCACCGAAATGCTGATCGATCTCGAAGTCTGGGATTTGAAGCACCTGAACCGGCTGCTGTCGCAGCTCAAGGACAATTCGAGCGTCAGCGACGCAAGACGCGTCAATGGGTGAATAGTGAATAGTGAAAGATGGCGCTCTCACCTCCACGACCATTCACCATTCGCCATTCGCCATGGACATGGAGCGAACAATGAACACCGATGAAGTGCTGGGCATTTTCCGCGAGGCCGGCGCCGTTCTCGAAGGGCATTTCATCCTGACGTCGGGTTTGCGAAGCCCGGTCTTCCTGCAGAAAGCCCGCGTCTTCATGCATGCCGACAAGACCGAGCGCCTGTGCAAGGCGCTGGCCGAAAAGATCCGCGCCGCTGTGCCAGGTCCGATCGACTATGTCGTCGGTCCGGCGATCGGCGGGCTGATCCCGGCCTATGAGACCTCGCGCCATCTTGGCGCGCCGGCGATTTGGGTCGAGCGGGAAGGGGGCGAGTTCAGGCTGCGCCGCTTCGAGATCGCAAAGGGATCGCGCGTCGTCATCGTCGAGGACATCGTCACCACCGGCCTGTCGATCCGCGAGACCATCGACTGCCTGCGTGCACTCGGCGCCGAGGTTGTTGCCGCCGCCTGCATCATCGACCGCTCGGCCGGCAAGACCGATGTCGGCGTGCCGCTGATCGCGCTCGCCGAATATGAGGTTCCAGCCTATCCGGCTGACAGGTTGCCGCCCGAACTCGCCGCCATACCGGCCGTCAAGCCCGGCAGCCGCAACATCTGATGCCGCCATGCACGAAAACAAGCACTTGAGCACGCCACTTGAATCTCTTCGGCCGCGGTGCGCACTGACCGTGGCATCGTCGTGATCGCCGGGATCGACCATTTCGTGCTGACGGTTTGTTCGGTGGACGACACCTGTGACTTCTACCAGCGTGTGCTTGGCATGAAGCGGCACGACGAGCCGAACCGGCCGACGGCGCTGCTGTTTGGATCGCAAAAGATCAATCTGCACGAGGCCGGGCGCACCTTCGAGCCGAAGGCCAAGGCGCCGACGCCAGGCTCCGGCGATTTCTGCCTGGTAGCCGACCGGCCGCTTGGCGAAGTCTGCGACCGCCTCGCGGCCAACAGCGTTGCCATCGAAGTCGGGCCGGTCGAGCGAATCGGTGCCCGTGGTCCGATGATGTCTGTCTATTTCCGTGACCCGGACGGCAACCTCGTCGAGGTCAGCGAGTATGGACTATAGATCGCCGCGGATTGTCTGCTGATTTTCCACGGCGCCTGCGTCTCCTCAAATCCGCCGCGATTGTACTATCCTCGAAGCGGCGAAACGCCGGTGCAGGCGCCACCGCACGCAGCTTTGGTTGTTCGGCGGCCGGTGTATCGCTATATCAAAGTCGTTGTTGCCTTTCGATGACCGCAAAACGCAAGATGTGGACGTCGAGCCCTTGGCCCGCGATGGTCGAGCGTAGTGAACCGGGAACTGGAACAGAGTGCTTTTTCGACGCCGCAAGCCTGATGGTGTTCTCGAGCGCGTGCGTACCTATCTGTGGCCGCGCCGCTCGTTCTCGCGCTCGCTGCGGTATTTTTCCAAGCGCATCCTGCGGCTGAAGGCCACTCCGCATGCCGTGGCGGCGGGCGTCGCGGCGGGCGTGTTCGCCTCGTTCTTTCCGCTCGGCTTTCATTTCATCATCGCCTTTGCCGTGTCCTGGGTCATTGCCGGCAATCTGGTGGCGGCAGCACTCGGTACCGCGCTTGGCAATCCGCTGACCTTCCCGCTGTTGTGGGGCGCGTCCTGGGAGACCGGCAAGCTGATCTTGCACGAGCACCTGCCGGCGCGTGGGCCGCCCGCGCATCTCGGCGACATGCTGCACAGTCTTTCCTTTTCGCAATTGTGGGGACCGATACTGAAGCCGATGACGATCGGCGCGGTGCCGCTTGGCCTGATCTTCGGGCTCTTGTTCTACGGCATCACGCGCTGGGGCATGGCCACCTTCCGCGAGCAGCGGCGCAAACGCCTGGCTGAAAGAGCCGGTCGGGCCGGGCGGGAAGTTCCCGCGGAATGATCATCGGCATCGGCAGCGACCTGATCGACATCAGACGCATCGAAAAATCGCTGGACCGTCATGGCCAGCGCTTCATCCAGCGCATTTATACCGAAGTCGAGCAGGCCCGCTCCGAAAGCCGCGGCGCCCGCGTCGCCTCCTACGCCAAGCGCTTCGCCGCCAAGGAGGCTTGCGCCAAGGCGCTGGGCAGCGGCATCGCGCAAGGCGTGTTCTGGCGCGACATGGGCGTCGTCAATCTGGCCAGCGGCAAACCGACCATGGCGCTGACCGGCGGCGCTGCGGAAAGGCTGGCCAAAATCCTGCCTGCCGGGCACAGAGCGGCAATCCACCTCACCATCACGGACGAATTTCCGCTTGCTCAAGCCTTTGTGATCATCGAGGCGTTGCCCGTCGAATAAGCGCCACATTGATTGCATCTGACCACTGGCATGACGTTGCCCAGCGCGCGCCGAGACTCTATACCAACCAACGCACAATCGAGGACGACATGAGCGTGGCTGAAAAATCCCAGAAGAAATCCGGCGGACTTGGCGAAACCGTCAGCGTCATCGTCCAGGCGCTTTTGCTCGCGCTTGTCATCCGCACGCTCCTGTTCCAGCCGTTCTCGATCCCCTCCGGCTCGATGCGGCCGACCTTGCTCGAGGGCGACTATCTCTTCGTCACCAAATGGTCCTATGGCTTCTCGCGCTATTCGCTGCCATTCGGGCCTGATATCTTTTCGGGCCGCATCTGGGGCGCCGAGCCGAAGCGCGGCGACGTGGTGGTGTTCAAGTTCCCGCCGGATCCTTCCGTCGACTACATCAAGCGCGTCGTCGGCCTGCCGGGCGACAAGATCCAGGTCAAGGACGGCCAGCTCTTCATCAATGGCGTCGGCGTGCCGCGCCAGAAGGTCGGCCAGATCGACAATCGCGACATCACCGAGGAGAGCAGACCGGTCGACGTCTATCGCGAAACCCTGCCGAACGGCGTCAGCTATGACACGCTCGACCTGACGCCGAATTCGATCGGCGACAACACCCGTGTATTCGACGTGCCGCCCGGTCACTATTTCATGATGGGCGACAACCGCGACAACTCCGCGGACAGCCGCTTCACTGTCGGTTTCGTGCCGGACGAGAATTTGGTCGGCCGCGCCAATATCATCTTCTTCTCGATCGCCGGCGGCTTCAGCCCGCTCGAAATCTGGAAGTGGCCGTCGCAGATGCGGGCGTCCCGCCTGTTCCACTTCGTCAACTGATGGCTTTGAAACGCCCGACCGGCGAGACATTGGCTGGTGTTGTCGAGGCCAGGACAGGGCATGCATTCAGGGACATGCGGCTGCTCGAGACTGCGCTGACCCATTCCAGCGCGGTCAAGGCGGTCAGGAACAACGAGCGCCTCGAGTTTCTCGGCGATCGGGTGCTTGGCCTCATCGTCGCAGATATGCTTTTCCAGCAGTTTCCCGATGCTCCTGAAGGAGAAATCGCGCCGCGCTTCAATGCGCTGGTCGATTCGCGCACATGCTCCGACATCGGCATTGAAATGGAGCTGGAAGATCTGGTTCGCGCCGACGCTGCCTTGAAGTCGCGATCGCGAGGCTCCGGCGGCAATTACCTCGCCGATGCGGTCGAAGCCCTGATTGCGGCGATTTACGTCGATGGCGGCATCGACGCTGCCCGACGTTTCGTCATGCGTTACTGGGAGCCTCGCTCCAGCATGGTGGTCGTCAAGCCACCCAATCCCAAATCCGAATTGCAGGAATGGGTTGCCAAGACCAGCGATGCCCGTCCTGAATACGTGATCCAAAACCGCGAAGGGCCGGACCACCAGCCCGTTTTCACGGTTTCGGTACGGGTTGACGGTTTTGCGCCGTCAAGTGGCACAGGCGGGTCGCGCAGGGCTGCCGAAGAGGCGGCGGCCTCGGCATTTCTGCTTCGCGAAGGCGTCTGGTCTAACCAAGGGGTGCGGCATGACCGCCACTGAAGATCCCGCCCCGCCTGTGGAAGCCGCCGCGACCCGCTCGGGTTTCGTCGCGCTGATCGGCGCGCCCAATGCCGGAAAATCGACGCTGGTCAATCAACTGGTCGGCGCCAAGGTGTCGATCGTCACCCACAAGGTGCAGACCACCCGCGCGATCGTGCGCGGCATCGCCACGCATGAGAATGCGCAAATCGTTTTTGTCGACACGCCCGGCATCTTCAAGCCGAAGCGGCGGCTGGACACGGCGATGGTGACCACAGCCTGGGGCGGCGCCAAGGATGCCGATGTCGTGCTGCTGCTGATCGACGCCGAACGCGGCATCAGGGGCGATGCCGAGGCCATCCTCGAACGGCTGAAGGATGTCCGCCAGCCGATGGTGCTGATCCTCAACAAGGTCGACCGGGTCAGACCCGAAGCGCTGCTGGCCCTGTCCGCGGCAGCGAATGAAAAAGTGCCCTTCAAGCGCACTTTCATGGTTTCGGCGCTGACCGGCTCCGGCTGCAAGGATTTGCTCGACTATCTCGCACAAGCCCTGCCGGCCGGCCCCTGGTATTATCCGGAGGACCAGATCTCCGACCTGCCGATGCGCCAGCTCGCCGCCGAGATCACCCGCGAGAAGCTGTATCTCAGGCTGCACCAGGAACTGCCCTATTCCTCGCATGTCGAAACCGAGAAATGGGAAGAGAAGAAGGACGGCTCGGTGCGCATCGAACAGGTCATCTATGTCGAGCGCGACAGCCAGAAAAAGATCGTGCTCGGCCACAAGGGCGAGACCATCCGCTCCATAGGCCAGGCGGCGCGCATGGAGATAGCAGGCATCCTCGAACAGAAGGTGCACCTGTTCCTGTTCGTCAAGGTACGCGAGAACTGGGGCGATGACCCCGAGCGCTATCGCGAGATGGGGCTGGAGTTTCCGCATTAGAGCAATTCCAGGAAAAGTGTGAAACGGTTTTCCGTCCGGAATTGCGTCAAAACAAAGAGATAGAGCGGTTCCGCGAAAGGACGAACCGCTCGAGAGTTCCATGGACGGCAGACTGAATATCGATACAGCTCTCGTCAGCCGATTGGTCGCCACGCAATTTCCGCAGTGGAAGCACCTTGCGGTCAGGCCGGTTGCATCCGGCGGCTGGGACAACAGGACCTTTCATCTCGGCGACGAGATGCTCGTGCGCCTGCCGAGCGCTGCCGCCTATTCCCTGCAAGTCGGAAAAGAGCATCGCTGGTTGCCAAGACTGGCGCCGCTGCTGCCCCTGCCGATCCCGGTGCCGCTGGCGATGGGGGCTCCGGCCGAGAACTATCGCTGGCATTGGTCAATCTATCGCTGGATCGACGGCGAGACGGCAACGCGAAAGCGGATCGCCAGCCTGTCGCAATTCGCGGCCAGCCTGACCGAGTTCCTGGTCGCCCTGCAACGGATCGATCCTACTGATGGGCCGCCACCTGGGCAGCACAACTTTTTTCGCGGCGGACCGCTCAGCGTCTATGACAGCGAAACCCGGCAGGCCATTGCCGCCCTCGACGGCAAGATCGACACGGAGGCTGCGAGCGCGGTGTGGGAGGCAGCCCTTGCCGCGACGTGGCATGGCGCTCCCGTCTGGTTCCATGGCGACGTCAGTTGGGGAAACCTGCTGGTCAGGCACGGCCGGCTGAGCGCCGTGATCGACTTCGGCACGTCGGGCGTCGGTGATCCCTCATGCGATCTGGCGATTGCGTGGACGCTGTTCGAAGGCAAGAGCCGGGAGACCTTTCGCGCCGGTCTTCCAGCCGATGACGCAATGTGGGCGCGTGGCCGCGGCTGGACGCTGTGGAAGGCGCTGATCACGCTCGCCGGACACATAGACGTCAATCCGGTCGAAATTGAAAAGTCGCGGCATGTGATCGATGAAGTGCTCGCCGACCACAAGCTCACGGCATGATGACAGCGAAAAACAGGCTTCGCGATCGCAGCCGAAGTCGCGTGGGGGAGATCGGATGCCGCTTCGGCTTTCGCCAACCACCAACGCTGGAATGAGGAGGGGCAGCGCAAACTGAAGCGATTGCCCGCACCGTGGGTAGGTTCAACTTGACAGGTGACGGCAGTTATGCTAGGAATTTATTCATGGTGCTGATTTGTGCCACCGGTCGCCGTCGAGGCGGTTTTTGTTTCAGGTTTCACCATTCGTCGGCGTGGCTGTCCGCAGGCTCTTTGTTAAACTGAGTTCGGAGC
>NZ_NWQG01000206.1:0-3144 GCF_002529485.1 Mesorhizobium sanjuanii | reverse complement strand
TTGTTAAACTGAGTTCGGAGCCATGCGCCAAATCTTGATTTCGCCACCGAAGCGGTGACAAGCTCCGTTCATGGAATGGCGCGACGAGGGAATCATTCTCGGCACCCGCAAGCATGGCGAAACCAGCGCCATCCTCGAGGTGATGACGCGTGCGCATGGCCGCCACCTCGGCCTCGTGCGCGGTGGCCGCTCGCGCAAGCAGCAGCCGGTTCTCCAGCCCGGCAACCGCGTCGACCTTTTGTGGCGGGCGCGGCTCGACGAGCATCTCGGCACCTTCCAGGCGGAGGCGATCGAGATGAATGCCGCCCGGCTGATGGACAGCGCCGTCGCCGTCTATGGGTTGCAGACCATGGCCGCGCATCTGCGCCTGCTGCCCGAGCGCGACGCTCATGGCGGACTCTACGAGACGCTGGCCGTGATGATCGTCCACCTTGATGATGCCGATGCCGCCGGTGAACTGGTGGCGCGCTTCGAACTGCTCATTCTCGACGAGCTTGGCTTCGGCCTTGATCTCAGCCAGTGCGCGGCCACCGGCACGCGCCAAGACCTTGCCTATGTCTCGCCGAAATCCGGGCGCGCCGTGTCGCGCCAGGCCGGCGCGCCATGGCGCGACAAGATGCTGCCGCTGCCCGCTTTCCTGCAGCGCGGTTCCGGCCTGCGTGCCGATCCGGCGGCGATCGAGGATGCTTTCCGGCTGACCGGCTTCTTCTTTTCTCGCCATGTCTACGAGCCGCGCGGCATCGAGCCGCCCGGCGCCCGCGCCGGCTTCCTCGCGGCGCTGCGCAAGCACCACGCGCCTGGCAAGCCCGCCGCTGGACAAGCCGTCGTCGGAGAGATCACCAGATGAGCGAAGTGGAACTCTATCCCGGCCGGGTTTCGCCGCTCGGCCTCGGCACAATTCCGCATGGCGACATCCTGAGATACACCGGACTTGAGCTGCTTCAGCGCATCATCGACAACAAATATCCGGCGCCGCCGATCTCCTTCCAGCTCAGCTTCGATCTTGCCGAAGTGTCGGAAGGACGCGCTTTGTTCCGCGGCATGCCGAACGAGCGCTATCTCAATCCGCTCGGCAGCGTGCATGGCGGCTGGGCCGCGACGCTCCTGGATTCGGCCCTTGGCTGCGCGGTGCAGACACTGCTCGACAAGGGTGAGGCCTATACGACGGCGGAGTTCAAGGTGAACCTGACGCGGCCGATCACACCGAAGACCGGCGAAGTCGTGTGCGAAGGCAAGGTGGTGCACAAGGGCCGCACGCTGGCGGTTTCGGAAGCGACACTGAAGGATGCCAACGGCAAGCTGCTGGCTTTCGGCACCGAAACATGTTCGATCTTTCCGGCGGCCAATCTGGCCGCCCGTTGAATTTGTCCGGCCGCCTGGCGGCCATATTGTCCCGGTCGTCGCCTGGTGGCCGTATTTGGGTGTCAGTGAAAACTGAATGTCAGTGGTCTGGTTTGGGGGAACCGCCATGTTCGAAAGCCTGATCGGCCTTGTCGCCATCATCGCGCTGTTCGTCATCATTGCACGCCAGCAGAGCCGCATCGGCCTGATCGAGCGCGAGCTTGGCGCGCTGCGCAGCCTGGTGCTTTCTGGCGCGCCTGTGGCTCCGCCACAGCACAAGCCGGTGGAACCGGCCGCAAACGACAGCAAGCCGGCGAATGCGGCGGCAGCAGTGGTGGCCGATATTGTTTCTTTACCGAAGGGCAAGGCTGCGCCAAAGCGATCGGCGAAGGCTAAGATCGGCGAGGTCGAATCCGGCCCCTGGACCACGGGCAAAACGCCGTCGGCAGGGGCTGCGCCGGCAGAGCCGGCCGCCGCAACGGCGAAAGCGGCCCAAAAACCCGACATCGAAACGGCGCTCGGCACCCGCTGGGCGGTCTGGGTCGGCGGCATCGCGCTGGCGCTGGGTGGCCTGTTCCTGATCCGCTACACCATCGAGGCCGGCATCTTCGGCCCAGGTGTGCGGCTAAGTATGGCCGCATTGCTGGGGCTGGTGCTGGTCGGCGGCGGCGAATTCATCCGCCGCACTGGCTTCCGGCTGCCGGTGCAGGACGCCGCCGGCGCCTATATTCCAGCGATCCTGACGGCGGCCGGCGCTTTCATCCTGTTCGGCACGGTCTATGCCGCGCATGGCGTCTACGGCTTCATCGGCCCGGCACTGGCCTTCACGCTGCTCGGCGCCATCGGCGTGGCGACCATTGCCGCGGCTCTCGTCCACGGCCAGGCGCTGGCCGGCATAGGCCTGCTCGGCGCGATGGTGACGCCGATGCTGATCGCCTCGCAGGCGCCCAATCCCTGGGCGCTGTTCGGCTATCTCGCGATCGTGCTTGCCGCCACCGGCGTTATCGCCCGCATGCGCGACTGGACTTTCCTGATGGCGGCCGCCTTTATCGGCACCGGTCTCTGGGTCGTCCTCTTTATGACCGATGCGCCGGGCGCCAACCTGCCGGTCATCCTGTTCATCGATGCCGTCACCCTGGCCGTGCTTGCCTTCGTCTGGCTTGGCCGTCGCGGTGGCGAAACGGAACCTGACCGAGGCTTCGACTGGCCGTCGATCGCCCCTGGTTTCTTCGTCGGTTTCTCGGCCATGGCGCTGTTCGTCGACCCGGTCTACGCTGCCGCCAGCGGTGCCTTGGCTGGAGCAGCGCTGATCGCGGCCCTGGTGGCGGTGGCGCTCTATCGGCCTCGGGCGCTGGCGCTCCTGCACGCCGCCGGGCTGGTGACGGTTCTGGTCTATCTCGGCATCATTCCGCCGACCTCGGTCGCTGCCGATTTTTCAGATAGCGCTCTCGGCGTCGGCAGCCAGCCGGCGCTGATATCCGACCCGCTGATGCTCAGGATCGGCATCGGTCTCGGGCTTGTCTTCATCGGCGCCGGCTTTTGGGCCGCGCGCAGGTTCGCTGCAACCGCCTGGGTTCGATCCGCTTCATGGGCGGCATGGGGCGTCGTTGCGCCGCTGATCGTTCTCCTCGCGCTCTGGTTAACCTTCGGCAATCTCGACCGCGATCTTGTCTATGCGGCGGCCGCGGCCCTTCTGGCCGCGGGCTTCGCCGCCGGCGGCGAGTGGATCGCGCGAGGCGAGGAACCGCCGCTGAGGGGTGGCGCGGCTGTCTCCTTTGCGCTCGGCGGTGCGGCGGTCGCCGG
>NZ_NWQG01000205.1:0-2942 GCF_002529485.1 Mesorhizobium sanjuanii | reverse complement strand
GGCTTTCGGGTCCGGCTTGACCACCATTCTTCTGGGCGCCGCGGCTGTCGTGCCGGCGCTGGCCACGCGCTGGCGCGCCTATCCGGTGCTCGGCTGGATTTCGGTCGGTGCCGTCATCGCCGTGCTCGCCCGCATAGCCTTCGATCCGACAATCGTCGGCGCCCAATTCCTCTCGACGACGCCGGTGTTCAACTGGCTGCTGCCCGGATATGGCGTGCCGGCGCTCACCTTCGGTTTCGCCGCCTGGCAGCTCGCCCGCACCACCCCCGCAATGGCTGGAAACGGCCGCCCGCGCCTCGCCATGGAGGCGGCGGCGGCGCTGTTTGCGCTGCTGACCATCGCCATGCTGGTGCGCCATGCCATGCATGGCGGCGTCATCGACACCGGCGTGGTCACGCTCGCCGAGCAGGCGATCTACACGCTGATCGCCCTCGGCGCCGGCGCTATCCTGGTCGCCATCGACATGCGTTCGCCCAGCTCGGTGCTGCGCTACGGCTCGATTGCCGCGGGCGTGGTCTCGGTCGCCTTCATCGTCATCCAGCATTTTCTCGCGCTGAACCCACTGTTCACGGACGAATCGACCGGTCGGATCCCGGTATTCAACCTCCTGTTCCTGGCCTATCTCCTGCCGGCGGTCGCTGCCGGGGGGCTCGCGCTCTACATCAGAGACAAGCGGCCGAAATGGTATGCCGCGATGCTGGCGGTGGTGGCGGCAGTGCTCGCCTTCGCCTATGCGACGCTGTCGGTCAGGCGGCTGTTCAAGGGCGAGTTCATCGGCCTGTGGAGCGGTCTCGGCCAGCTCGAAACCTACACCTATTCGGCGCTCTGGCTGGTCATCGGCGTGGCGCTGCTCACCGCTGGCGTCCGGCTGAAATCGCAGGTGCTGCGCATCGCATCCGCCGCGCTGATCTCGGTTGCCGTGCTCAAAGTCTTCGTCTTCGACATGTCGGAGCTGGAAGGCGTGCTGCGAGCGCTGTCCTTCATCGGCCTCGGCGCCGTGCTGATCGGCATCGGCCTGTTCTACCAGCGGCTGCTGACGCGCGCGGCGAAGGACAGCTGATTTAGGGCGCGCAATCGCACCCGCGTTTCAATCTGACCGGGAATAAACCGGTCCACACCGGCGTTATCTCATTGCTTGGGTGACCGGGGCGGCAGGCCGCTTCGCTTTGGCCGCTTGCGCTGCGCCGCGAAGACGCATTCAATCGGGAAGACAAGGCGACCTCAGAATCAGCGGTCATGGACGAAAAGAAGGCAGCGATCCTTGGCGAAATACCGCGGCTGCGCCGCTACGCGCGCTCGCTGCTGCGCGACCGCGATTCCGCCGACGATCTCGTTCAGGACTGCCTGGAACGGGCGCTTGTGCGGCTCGACAACTGGCAGACTGGAGAAAGCCCCAGAAGGTGGCTGTTTACGATCATGCATCATTTGTTCATAGACCAGATGCGCAAGGTCAACCGGCGCGGTGAGGCCGCTATGCTGCCGCTGGAAGCGAGCGAAGCGCAGGCGGCACCTGCCGAGCAGGTGGCGGGCATCGCCTCGCGCGAGATCATCGACGCGCTGCAGGCGATCAGCCCCGACCGGCGCGCGGCACTGGTCATGGTCGCCATCGAAGGCTTTTCCTATGCCGAGGCCGCCAACATCCTCGGCGTGCCTGCCGGTACATTGATGTCGCGCATCGCGCGCGGGCGTGAGGAATTGCGCGGATTGCTGGAGGACACCGCGCGCCGCCGCTCGATAAGGATCGTCGAGAAATGAGCCGGCACGATTTTTCCGAACGCGACATCCACATGGCTCTTGATGGCGAGTTGCCGGGCGACGAGCGCGCGGCGTATGACGCCTGGCTCGAAGCCAATCCCGAAATGAAGGTGAAGAGCGCCCGCTATGTCGCCGACCGTGCCGCGCTCCATGCCGCGTTCGCCGGTGTGCTCGATGAGCCGGTGCCGGCGCGGTTGCAGAAAATCGTCTTCGGCGAGACGCCGGTAAGGACGGCGGGAGGGCGCTCGCGCTGGTGGCTTGCAGCTGCCGCGGCGGCGGTGCTGGCCGTTGGCGGTGCCGGTGGCTATGTCGCCGGCATCGACCATATCGGCCTGGAAGACCCCGCCAACGACCAGCTCGCCGAGCAGGCGATCGCGGCCCATGTCATCTATGCCGCGGAAAAACGGCATGCGGTGGAAGTGCCGGCCAGCGACAAGGATCATTTGCAGACCTGGCTGTCCAACCGGGTCGGCCTGAAACTGGTCGCACCGGATCTGGCGGCGGAAGGGTTCCAGCTCGTCGGCGGCCGGCTGCTGCCCGCCGGCCATGGCAAGGCTGCGATGCTGCTCTACGAGGACGACAAGGGGGAGCGCATTTCCCTCTTCGTCACCGCCGAATCGGCCGGGAAAGCCAAGGGCACCTATGGATCGGAAGAAAACGGCCCCGAGGCTGTCTACTGGCTGGATAAGGGCTACGCCTGCGCCGTCGTTGGTTCGCTGCCACGCGCGCAACTGAGTTCGGTGGCCAAGAGCGCCTACAGCCAGCTTCTGGCAGGCCTTGCCAGCTGACAACGCCATTTCTCGAAGCCGGCGCAGCCGCTGGAATTGTCACAATTCGGCCCGAATCGAGGTGCGATAGCGCTTGACGAATGCTGGTGTTTCCGCCGGTGTGACCGATGTTTCGACCAGGGCCGTTTCCACAACCCAATCGAGGTTTTCTGAGCCCGCATGCCTGCCGAGATTCGCAAGGCCCGCGCGTCCGACGTCGATGACCTCGCCGCCATCGAGAAAGCTGTTTTCTCGTGCGACCGTATTTCCCGCCGCTCCTTTCGCCAGTTGATCGAACGCGAGACTGCCAGCATGTTGGTCGCCGAAAGCGATGGCCGCATTGCTGGCTACGCGGTCGTGCTGTTTCGCAAGGGCAGCGGCGTCGCGCGGCTCTATTCGATTGCCGTCGGTCCCTTCTTC
>NZ_NWQG01000204.1:0-8221 GCF_002529485.1 Mesorhizobium sanjuanii | reverse complement strand
CGACAGACGGCGGCTTTCGCGGGCGACCCGGCCCGGGTTGAACCGCGCTCAACCGAGTTCTTGGGCGAGTCCGATGAGAAGCCCTTCAGGCCCACGGATATAGCAGAGCAGATACGCGTCTTTATACTGGACTACTTCGCCTACGAGCTGCGCGCCCCGCGCGCGGAGCCTATCAAGCGTCCCGTCGATATCGTCCACGGTGAACATGACGCGGAGGTAGCCAAGGGCGTTGACCGGGGCGTTCCGGTGATCCGCGACGACAGGCGGCGTGAGGAAGCGCGAGAGCTCGAGCCGGCTGTGGCCGTCCGGCGTGCGCATCATGGCAAATCTCGACATGCTGATCGCCCAGTCCAGTGACACGTCCGGCCCATTCTCCTTCGATCGTGGCCCGCCCTTCGAGTTCGAGGCCGAGTTCGCGAAAGAAATCAATCGCCCCTCCGAGGTCTTCGACGACGATTCCTACATTGTCCATCCGCTTGAGCGCCATGTTCCAATCTCCAAGGTGTCGTTCCAATCTCTTAGCTACTCGGTAACTTTCGTTTCCGGCTCGGCGGCCTTGTCGTCCCAGACCATCTCCCGGTAGTCGAACCCGTATTCCAGCGTCGGCTTGACGATGCGGAAATAGGGCGACAGGTCGAAGTCACGTGGCGTGTATAGCGAATGGTGGCGGATGTGCAGGATTTCCTTGCGCATGTAGCTCGACTGCGCCGAGGCGCGGCCGGGTGCGCGGGTGATCTCGGGCAGGATCGGATAGCGGATCTGGCCATAGGCCTCGGCGATCAGCGTCGAGCAGATGGCCCTGGTCGGGTCGCCAGATCCGAAAGCCAGCATGCGGCGGCGCCAGCGCACCGGCACCGGCGGCGTCGGCAGGAAATAGCGCAGCATGTCGAAGATGTTCTTCAGATCGTATCTGAGACCGAGCTTGCCGATCATGAAGGCGACGACCTTGTCGCGATCCTCCGGCGCCAGCCCGCTCGCCCGGCAGATGCGGGTGTTGTAGGTGCGGTAGCGCGATAGCGGCACGGCGACGCAGCCCTCGCCAAGCGTGACCTCGATAAGGCGACGCCGTTCCGATCCGTCCGCCATCTCCGGCAAGGCATCACCGACATAGAAGGCGGCATGCGACCAGGTCGACTGCGTCAGGTACTTGATCGCCGCGGAGATCTTCTGATTGCCCTCGATGAGCAGGATGTCGCCGGGCTCGAGCGTGCGGCGCAGCGTTTCGGCATCGGACGGCGTGTAGGGCTCATAGCCAGAGGATTCCTCCTGCAGCCGGCCGGCAAGCCAGCGGCCAAGTCGGTCCAGAAGCGTATCGCCGGGCTCGGTCATGGTGGATGGCGATTAGCATGGGCTGGCGGGGGGACGCCAGTGCGCCGGCGCTCTGTCAGCCGGCGGCGCCGGGCGCCGCAACGTCTTCCTGCGGCGCTCCGGCCAGATCCTCGCGCACCTTGCGGGCAAGTTTCCTGGTCGAGCGCTTGGGGCTGTCGCCGAACAGTTCGGCCGCCTCGGCGAGACAGGTCTTTCTCAGGCTTTTTTCCGAGCGTTTCAGGAGCTTGCCCAGCAGCCGCGTTTCCTGGCGAGAGCCAAGCGGCTGGTCGTCGGCATCGAGAAGCGCGCGCATGACGAAGACGTCGTGCAGCTCGCCCAGCCGCTCACCCAATCCGTCGACCGCCTTGCGCCGCGCCTTGATCGGCGTCGGCCACAGCCTGCCAAGCAGCGACAAATGCATGCCGTGGGTCTTGGCTGCCTTGCGCAGGTCGTGGAAATCGTCGGCTTCGCCGCGCGAGCCTGCCTTGTCCAGCGCCTTCCTGGCGCGGCGCAAGGTGGCGCGGGCGCCCTCGGCAAGCACATCGGCCGCCTGCTCCGGCTGGTCGGGCAAGACAAGGCTTTCGACCCGGTTGATGCCTTCCTCGCAAGCGGCAGTTGCGGCACCTATGGCGGCGCCGAGGCCAGCGCCGCCGTGCAGTTGCTGCTGGCGGGCGACAAGCCTGTCGCGGACCTCATTGAGACCGCCGCCTGCACAGTGTTCGGGAAAGCTTGCCGCCAGCCGGTCGATGGTCTCGACCAGCGCGGTCGCCTCGCGCGGGCCTGCCAGCAGGGCCGATACCTGGCGGTAGCACTGGTTCTCGGTCTGACAGAATGTTTCGTCTCCGGAACGGACCAGGCGTAGCAAGGCACGCACGTTTTTGAGGCGCTTGCGGCATTTGTGCAGCCCCTGCTCCGGCCTGTCATGCGCCGTGTTGAGATGGACAAGCGCCTTGCCGATCTCCTCGACGAGAATGCGCCTGACCTCGCCGGTCAGCGGCAGGCGTGGATCAATGCGAAAGCTCATGCCGCGATCTCCGGAAGCCCCCCAAGGGCGAGCGACGCGTTGTAAAACCCCTGCTCGCCGGTGACTTCGCGGCCGAGCCAGTCTGGCAGCATCTCGTCCGGCACATCTTCCGGCGTCTCGAGTTCGGCAACCACCAGACCGCTAAGCATCCCGCCGAAAACATCAACTTCATAGAGATAGCCGCGATGCCTAACATGATGGCGTGTCTTCTCGATGACACGTCCGATGGCGAAGGCCTGCATCTCCTGCGCCTCGGCCAAGGGGATCGGATATTCGAATTCGTCGCGCTCGCGGGCCTTCGAGCCGAATTTGAGGGTCAGCTTTGCCGAGGCATTGTCGCTGATGCGTACGCGCACGGTGCGGCCCGGCGAAGCGGCAAGGTAGAACTGGCGAATGCGGATATCCGCCTCGACCAGATCCCGCCACTCGGAGCCGGAGACCAGGAACTTGCGTTCGATTTCCTTGACCATGGCCGCGCACTAAAGCGCGCCGGACCGGACAAGGCAAGACCGGACAAGGCGAGTCGAAGCCGGAAAGTTGGCTTGACTTTAATCATTCGATTGATTAAAGTATTGATATGAAAAAACTCCTGAGCGCCAAGACCCCGCGTCGCGAGACATCTCCTGCCGAGATGACACGCGCGGCACTGGTCCGCGCGGCGCTTAAGCTTTTCGGACGGCATGGCTTCGACGGCACCTCGACGCGCGAAATCGCGGCCGAGGCCAAGGCCAATATCGGCTCGATCGCCTATCATTTCGGCGGCAAGGAAGGGCTGCGCGCGGCGGCGGCCGACTATATCGTCGAGACCATCCAGACCATTGCCGGCCAGGCGATCGGCAACCCGCGTGCGGCAAGCGGTCCCAAAAAGGGCGTTTCCAAAGGGGGCGATGCGGAAGCGGGCGATTCCGAAGCCGCCCGGGCACAACTCCTCACCGCACTGGAGCGGATGGTGGCCTTCATCGTGGCGAGGCCGGAGGCGGGCGAGATCGTGCAATTCGTGCTGCGCGAACTTTCGCATCCGACGGCGGCGCTCGACCGCATCTATGACGGCGTCTTCGAGCCGACGCATCGCAGGCTCTGCCTGATCTGGGAACAGGCGACGGGCGAGGCGGCCGAAAGCGAGACGACGCGGCTCACCGTGTTCACGCTGATCGGCCAGGTCATCTATTTCCGCATCGGCCGCGAGGCCGTCATGCGCCGCATGGGCTGGCGCGAGATCGGCGACGCCGAGGCCGCCAAGGTGGTGGCGGTGGTATCGAACAATCTTGAGGCCATATTGGCTGCCCGGAAGGATCACAGATCATGAGCTTCCTCTGCTCCCTGCCGCTCGCCGCCCAGCTTTTCAGTGCCTGCGCGCCGGCCGCGCCGCTTGCCGTCGGCTATGTCGAGGGCGACTATGTGCTGCTGGCGCCGATCGAGGTGGCGCAGGTCGTGACGGTCGCGGTCAAGCGCGGCGATCGCGTCATGCCAGGCACGCCAGTGGTGACGCTGGAAAGCGCCGACGCGAAAATCGCTGTCGCGCAAGCCGAAGCGGCTCTCGCGCAGGCCCAGGCTCAACTCGCCGATCTCAAGGTTGGCAAGCGGCCGGAAGAGATTGCGGTGCTGAAAGCACAGGTCGACATGGCCAAGGCGCAGGCGGCCGACGCCAAGCGAAGGTACACACGCGCCAGTGACCTGTTCAAGCGCGGCACCGGCACGCAGGCCGATTTCGACACCGCCTCCGCCACGCTGGAGACGGCCAATGCGCAGGTCGGCCAGGCGGAGGCCAATCTCGCCGTTGGCGGCCTGCCGGCACGGCCGGAAACGATCAAGGCCGCCGAGAACCAGGTCGCCCAAGCGCAATCGGCGCTGGGGCAGGCCAAGTGGCGGCTGTCGAAGCGCGTGCTGGCGGCTCCCTCGCCAGGCCGTGTCAACGATGTAATCCGCAATCCCGGCGATACGGCCGGGCCAACGGCGCCTGTCATCTCGATGCTGCCGGACGGCGCGGTGAAGCTCAGCGTCTACGTGCCGGAAAGCGAATTCTCGTCGGTGAAGGTCGGCACGCTGCTCGGCGTCCATTGCGACGGCTGCAGGCCCGGTCTCAAGGCTCGGGTCAGCTACGTGTCGCCGGATCCGGAATTCACGCCGCCGGTGATCTACTCGCTCGAGAACCGGCAGAAGCTCGTCTATCTGGTCGAGGCCAGGCCGGAAGGCGACGCCGGTCCGCTGCAGCCCGGTCAGATCGTCGATGTCGACCTTGCGGACATCGGAAAATGAACGTCATCGACGTGCATGGGCTGGTCAAGCGCTTCGGCGACAAGACTGTCGTCGACGACGTGACGATGACGGTGGCCGAGGGCGAGATCGTCGGCTTCCTCGGCCCGAACGGTTCGGGCAAGACCACCACGATCCGCATCATGTGCGGCCTCTTAACCCCGGACGAGGGCGAGGGCACGGTGCTGGGCTTCAACATCCGCACCGACAGTCTGAGGATCAAGCGCGAAGTCGGCTACATGACGCAGAAATTCTCGTTCTACGAGGATCTGACCATCGCCGAGAATCTCGAATTCGTGGCACGGCTCTACGAGCTGAAGCCGGTCGGTGAGCATGTCGCCAGGACGCTCGAAGATCTCGGCCTGACATCGCGCCGCGACCAGTTGGCCGGCACCTTGTCCGGCGGCTGGAAGCAGCGGCTGGCGCTGGCCGCCTGCATCATGCACAAGCCGAAACTGCTGTTGCTCGACGAACCGACGGCAGGTGTCGATCCGAAGGCGCGGCGGGAATTCTGGGACGAGATCCATCGGCTGGCCAGCGGCGGGCTGACCGTGCTGGTCTCGACCCACTACATGGACGAGGCCGAGCGCTGCCACCGCATCAGCTACATCTCCTATGGCAAGATGCTGGCGACCGGCACGGTGGACGAGGTGGTGAAAAATGCCGGGCTGACCACCTTTGTCCTGCAAGGCCCAAAGCTCGACCAGGTCGCGACTGCGCTTCAAGGCCGCCCCGGCGTCGACCAGGTGGCGCCGTTCGGTGCAACGCTGCATGTCGTGGGCTCCGACAGGAAGGAACTCCAAGCCGCGCTCGCCGATGTCGAGAAGGAGCACAAGGGCGTGACGGTGAGCCCCGGCAAGACCAGCCTGGAGGACGTATTCATTCAGTTCATGTCCGGCTCGAAGGACAATATGGCCAAGGACAAGAAGCCATGAATGCGGTGTTCTCCTTCGCCAGGCTCGGCGCGCTGCTGATCAAGGAATTCATCCAGATGCGGCGCGACCGCATCACCTTCGCCATGATGCTGGGTGTGCCGCTGATGCAGTTGGTGCTATTCGGATTCGCCATCAACAGCGATCCGAAGAGCCTGCCGGCGGCGCTGGTGGCGATGAGCAGCGACCCCTATACGCGCGCCATGGTGTCGGCGCTGCAGACCACCGGCTACTACCGCTTCGACCATGTCGCGCAAAGTGCCGAAGAAGCCGAATTCCTGATGGCGCGCGGCGATGTCGCCTTCGTCGTCACCATCCCCGCCGATTTCGCCCGCCGCGTCGAGCGCGGCGACAGTCCGCAGATCCTGATCGAGGCGGACGCCACCGACCCGGCCGTCGCCAGCGGCGCCATCTCGACGCTTGGCACCGTCGCCAACCAGGCATTGCTTCGGGCGCAGGGCATGCAGGAGACGGCGGCCGAGGCTGCCCGGGGCCAGCTCGAAGTGGTGGTGCACCGGCGCTACAATCCCGAGGGTATCTCGCAGTACAACATCGTGCCCGGCCTGCTCGGCGTCATCCTGCAGATGACCATGGTGATGATGACGGCCATGGCGCTGACCCGCGAAACCGAACGCGGCACGATGGAGAACCTTTTGGCGATGCCGTCCAGCCCGGTCGAGATCATGTTGGGCAAGGTTCTGCCTTTCCTCGTCGTCGGCGCGGTGCAGGTGGTGGTGGTGCTGGTGGCGGCGAAGCTCCTGTTCGGCATTCCGTTCGTCGGCTCGCTGACGCTGCTTCTGTCGGCGGTGCTTGTCTTCGTGCTTTCGCTGGTGCTGCTCGGCTACACGATCTCGACCATGGCGCGCTCGCAGATGCAGGCGATGCAGCTCACCTTCTTCTTCTTCCTGCCGTCGCTGCTTTTGTCCGGCTTCATGTTCCCCTATCGCGGCATGCCGGGCTGGGCGCAGGTGTTGGGTGAGATTTTCCCGCTGACGCATTTCCTTCGCATAACCCGGGCGGTGATGCTGAAAGGCGCCGACTTCAACGCGATAGGGGCCGAGGTTGGCTGGCTGCTGGTGTTCGTGGTGGTGTTTGCGGGCACGGCGCTGTTGCGGTTCAGGCGGACGCTGGACTGATCACGTGGCAGCCATGATTTCCGCATAAGCGCCGAAATCGACATTGCCGCCTGACAGCACCACGGCAACACATTTGCCTTTCAGCTCGATCTTGCCCGACGCCAACGCGGCCAGGCCAACGCAGCCGCCTGGCTCGACCACCAGCTTGAGATGGGCCATGGCGTCGCGCATCGCCTGTCGCGTCGCGTCGTCGGAGACGGCAATGCCGCCGGCGAGGTTCCTGCGATTGATCTCGAAGGTGATCGCGCCCGGCTCGGCGACGAGCAGGGCATCGCAGATCGACTTGTGGCCGGGCTCGTTCGCGACCCTTTCGCCCTTGGCCAGCGAGCGGCTGGTGTCGTCGAAATGCTCGGGTTCCACCACCCAGACGGAAGTGCCCGGCGAGGCATCCTTGACGGCGATCGAAATGCCGCTGCTCAGGCCACCGCCACCACACGGGATGACGACCGCGTCGAGGCTGACGCCGAGCGCCTTTGCCTGGCGCTTCAGTTCGAGGCCGATCGTGCCCTGGCCGGCGATGATGGCCGGGTCGTCGTAGGGCGGCACCAGGACCATGCCTTTTTCCACATAGGGTCGGACGACGGCCGCGCGATCCTCGCGGAAACGGTCGAATGGCACCACCTCCGCTCCCATCTTGCGGACATTGCCGATTTTCATCGCCGGCGCGTCGGCCGGCATGGCGATCACCGCCCTGACGCCGAACATGGCCGCCGAGGCGGCGACGCCTTGCGCATGGTTGCCGGAGGAGAAGGCGACGACACCGCGGCTGCGTTCCTCGGCCGAAAGCGAGGACAGCTTGTTGTAGGCGCCGCGGAACTTGAACGAGCCGGTGCGCTGCAATGTCTCCGGCTTGAACAGGATGCGGCCGCCAAAGCGCTTGTTGATGTCAGGCGATTCGATCAGTGGGGTTTCGACGATCAGGCCGGAGAGGCGCGCCGCGGCGCTGCGGATATCGGCGATGCCGGGGAGGGTGGCTGTGGTGGTCATGAAGGTCCTGTGGAAATGTGATTGCCGATGGTGCACGGAAAACCACACCGCGCACCATCGAAAAAATGTGTCGGTTACAAATTCGGCCTTGGGAACAGCTCCCTTTCCGCAGCAAACCTTCGCGATTGGCCGGCCGCTCGCTCACCCCAAAAGCGTCTTTCGTTTGGCGCCGCCGATCTTGCGCCAGGTGTTGAAGCGGTGGGTGGCGGCGGCAAACGAGATCTTCATCTGTTGGGCGACCGAATAGCGCGACTTGCCTTCGTCGAACATGCGGTAGCAGCACTCGGCGCCTTCCTCGGTCAGCTTGCCGTCGAGGGTCTTGTTGTGCGGATTGGCAGGATCGAATTTTTCGACCTGCTGCTCGACCAGGCCTTTCAGGCGCAAAAGATCGGCCTCGATGTTGACGATCAGGTCGAGAACGGGTTTCGGGTCGAATTGCGGGGGCTGTTTTGCCGGCATCCATGGCTTCCTTTCTCTTGGCTTAGGTTCAGCTATATAGGTGAACATTTGCTGATAATGAAGTGCGCGCCTTGCGCCGGACTTCAACAATTCTCGATTGCCACTCGAACGGGGCGATTGAC